>DAOTTD010000068.1:0-5404 GCA_034438015.1 Ktedonobacteraceae bacterium
CCTACCACAATAGTGCCTCGATATTCCGCTCCATCCCACATACCTGCCGCCAGAAACTCAAGCTGAATGGAGTCGCAAAACACATACACGCAGTCTTTCACAAGGGGCTGCTGAAGGACGTGGACAAAAGCTGCATGTTTATAACGCTCAAGCACGGTGGGCAAATCATAGGAGGCGTAATGGATCTGTGAAACCCTCTCGTTGTCAAACAATTGTACTTCGAGATTCGTGAGGATCGAAAAGAGTTGACAACCTGATCTGTACTGCTCATAAGCAGATTGCATAGCCATCCTCCTGCAAATGGTCAAAATACAACCTTTATTGGTTAAAATTATACGAGAAAATGGCAGATTGAGCAAGTATACTATTCCAAGAAGATATTTTCAGTTCTTTCGAACCTTTCACCGCATTGGAGAGCAAACGTTCCAACTTCTGCTCGCAACACTCGCTCATAGACGGCACTGCTTCCCAACGGCCTGGGACATGAGCGAACCGTGCGTTTTTAACGTTCTTTGTAACGCTTCTTTTAACGTCCCCAGTTTAAAATTAAAGTAGCTCGGACAATGGATTGCATTGCGCAGTAGAAGAAGGTCTCGGGAGCGCAACCGTTTCACCTCCCACTCGCAACACCCGCTCATGAAGGGCACTGCTTCCCAACGGTCTGGGACATGAGCGACCCGCGAGACTGAAGGCAGAAGAACAATGGAAGCGACGGTAACCAAACCATACATCTTTGAAGCAGTCGTCTGGGAAGCATGTTTGTTATGTGAGGAAGATTTTTGAACCGAAAGGAGTCCTTTCCAATGGAAGATCTACAAGCTGTTGACATTGCATTGTCCGCCGAAGCATCTCTCGACGTGCCAGAAGCACTGCAAGCCCCGACACGGCAGGTAAGCCGAGGCTTCATGTTCGCGCTGACTGCCGCTGCTATCTCTCTCTATATCCTCTACGCCGGTATCGGAGCCTTGCTGTTGCCCTTCCAAATTGGCCTGCTTGCTCCGGGGAGCAAAGTCGCGATCCTCAGTTTTTTCACGAGCATCACGGTCCTGATCGCGCTTTTTGCCAATCCCCTCGCCGGTGCCTTCAGTGACCGCACCACCTCGCGCTTTGGACGCAGGCGTCCGTGGATCTTCGTGGGTGGCCTGCTGACGGCAGTGGGTCTGCTCTTCATGTGGCGAGCGACGAGTATCCCGCTCTTGTTCCTTGGCTATTGTTTGGTCGAACTCTTCTCCAATATCGCCCTGGCCACGCTCGTCGCGACGATCCCCGACCAGGTCCCGGAGAACCAGCGCGGCACGGTTTCCGGTATCTTCGGACTCTCTACCGGCCTTGGAGGCATACTGGGCGCGATTCTTGCCGGTCAGATCTTCAAGTCCGCTCCGACGAACGCCTACGTGGTCATGTTCCTGATCGTGCTCGTGACCACCATTCCGTTCGCTCTGTTGCTGCACGACAAGGTCCTCCCCAAGGGCTACATGCCTGCTTTCCACCTCGGGGCGTTTCTCAAGAATTTCTGGATTAATCCCCGCAAACACCCGGATTTTGGCTGGGCATGGCTGACGCGTTTCGTCCCATTTGTCGGGTACTTTCTGGGGATCACCTATATCTTCTATTACCTCGAGGATGTCGTGAAATATCCGGCGGCGCTACAAGGAGCCTCGACGTTCAGCATCATCGCCGCGGTCGTGTCGCTGCTCTCCACCCTCCTGGGCGGCTTCCTCTCTGATCGTTTCCAGCGGCGCAAGCTCTTTGTGATCGCTGGGATGTGTATTATGGCCATCTCCATGCTCCTGCTCGCCTTTTTCCAGAGCTGGATCGCCGTGCTGGTCGCTGCCGCCGTGCTGGGATTTGGCCTGGGAGCCTACCTGGCCGTTGATGTCGCGATCGTCACCCTGGTGTTGCCCTCGGCAAAGGACCGTGCCAAGGATATGGGCATCATCAATATCGCCAACACGCTGCCCCACTCCGTGGCACCTGTGCTGGCCGGCTTCATCCTGGCACTGACGCATAATTATTCGGTCTTGTACATCTTTGCGACGATCTTCGTCCTACTTGGCATCCTCACAGTGATGCCAATCAAGGCCGTGCGCTAACGACACAGACCATCCAGTCCCCCACGCAGCGCGTGAGGAACTGGATGCCCAAGTTATCAAGGCTAGCATAAGCAGGACATACGTCGTAGAGTGTTCAATAGAGACATTTTCGCAAGAGGAGAGAAACCATGTTATACCCCATCATGACCACGTCAAGAGAACTCGTTGATTTGAATGGGATCTGGAACTTTCAGCTGGATCACGGCACAGGATTTGAAGAGAAATGGTTTGGACGCCCGTTACAGCAGGCGATCCCGATGCCGGTCCCGGCTTCCTACAACGATCTGTATGAGGGAGCGGAATTTCGAGACCACATTGGGTGGGTGTGGTATGAACGGGAGATCGTCGTCCCTGACCATTTCTTCACGCAACGCCTGGTGCTGCGTTTTGGCTCGGTGACGCATGCCGCCAGAGTCTATCTCAATGGACAACTGGTCGTCGAGCACACAGGGGGATTTACGCCGTTCGAGGCAGAAATCAACGCGTTCGTCAGCCTCGGCAAAAATCGCCTGACGGTCGCGGTCAACAATATTGTGGACCATACTACGCTTCCGGTGGGCAACTATCAAGAAGAAGACGTGCCCGGCCTGGGAAAAGTGGTGACGGACACCCCGAACTTTGACTTTTTCAACTATGCCGGCATCCAACGCCCGGTCAAACTCTATACCACCCCGAAAACCTATATACGCGATATCACCATCACGACGGAGGTAGAGGGAACGAATGCGCGGGTCGGATACACCATTGAGACCGAGGGAGCAGCGGAGGTTCGCGTCTCCCTTCACGACGAGACCGGTGAAAGAGTTGCCAGCGGCACCGGAGCGACCGGCCAACTCTCCATCGCAGCGGTGCATCTCTGGCAGCCGCGGCACGCCTATCTGTATAGCTGTGTGGTCGAATTGTGGCAGGATGGGCAGCGTCTGGATACCTACGAGGAACCGTTCGGCGTGCGGACGGTCGCCGTCAAGGACGGGAAATTCCTCATTAATGGGAAGCCGTTCTACTTTAAGGGCTTTGGGAAACATGAGGACTCCCATATCCACGGGCGCGGATTGGATGAAGTGCTTAATGTGAAAGACTTCAATCTGCTGCAATGGATTGGCGCCAACTCTTTCCGCACCTCGCACTATCCCTATTCTGAGGAGCTCATGCGCCTCGCGGACCGTGAGGGGTTTGTGGTGATCGATGAGGTCCCGGCGGTCGGATTGCATTTGAACTTTGGATTCTTTGGCGGTGGTGGTAGGGCGCATAAAACGTGGGAAGAGCTGGGGACCAAAGAGCATCATGCACAGGTGATCCGCGAACTGATCGCACGAGATAAAAACCATCCGTGTGTGGTGATGTGGTCCATTGCCAATGAACCAGCGTCCGAAGAGGAAGGCGCGTATGAGTATTTTCAACCCTTAGTCCAGCTGGCGCGAGATCTCGACCCGCAAAAACGTCCCGTCACCATCGTGATCCACCTGATGGCCACCCCAGACACCAATAAAGTTTCGGATCTGGTGGATGTGCTGGCGCTCAACCGCTACTATGGCTGGTATCTCCAGGGAGGCCAATTAGAAGTCGCCAAAGCCAACTTGCGTGCCGAGTTGACGGGCTGGAACCAGGTGCAGCCAGGCAAACCTCTGATGTTCACCGAGTATGGCGCTGACACCATCGCCGGCTTTCATGATACGACGCCCGTGATGTTTTCCGAAGAGTATCAAGTGGCATGTCTGCAAGCCAATCATGAAGTGACCGACGAGTTCCCAACCTTTATTGGTGAGCAGGTGTGGCACTTCACAGATTTCCAGACCAGTCAAGGGATTATGCGCGTGCAGGGTAACAAAAAGGGCGTCTTCACCCGAGAACGCAAACCGAAAATGGCGGCGCACTATCTCCGGGAACGCTGGATGGCGATTCCAGACTTTGGCTACAAATCATAAGTGTCGATCGGGACATGAGCTTCGAGAGGAGGAGATATGTCCGAGAAAAGATCCGATGTGCCAGCACGCTTCGACGTGCGCGGTCGCACCGCCGTCATCACGGGCGGCAGCGGCCACTTTGGACGAGCCATGGCCTCTGCCCTGGCCCAGGCAGGCGCACAGGTCGCGATCCTGGGTCGTCATCTCGAAACCGCGCAAACGGTGGCCCAGAGCATTCAGGCCGCGGGTGGCACGGCTCTGGGGATCGCGTGCGATGTCACGAATCGTGCCTCGCTTGAGCACAGCCGGGAGCAGATCACGAGCGCCCTGGGCCCGGTGGATATGCTGATCAATGCCGCGGGAGGCAACTCCCCCGCGGCGACCACCTCAGCCGAACAGAGCTTCTTTGACCTGGACACGGAAGCCGCCAACCACGTCTTCGGGCTCAATTTTACTGGCACCTTCCAGAGTTGCCAGGTCTTTGGACGCGACATGGCAGAACGGAAACAGGGTTGCATCCTCAACGTCACCTCCATGAGTGGTCTGCGACCCCTGACCCGTGTCCCCGCCTACAGCGCGGCCAAGGCAGCCATCGTCAACTTTACCCAATGGTTAGCCGTGCATATGGCACAGGAATACAGTCCACGCATCCGGGTCAACGCCATCGCCCCCGGCTTCTTCCTCACGGAACAGAATCACTACTTGATGGTTGATGCGGACGGGAAGTTGACTCCACGCGGGCGGGCGATTGTCGATCATACCCCAATGGGTCGATTAGGCGATCCAGACGATCTCGTTGGCACGCTGCTCTGGCTGGTCAGTCCTGCTTCATCGTTCGTTACCGGTATTGTGGTGCCTGTAGATGGCGGTTTCTCAGCCTATAGCGGCGTCTAGAAGGGGAGTGAACGCATCATGGTTCTCGGAAAAGGGTCAACGACCGCAACCTTGACAACAGAGGATGTCCAGGAACTGCTCGCCAGAGCAGATGAGGAGTTACTCGTCGGAGCTGGGCTGGACCCGACTCACAAGCGTATCCTGGTGATTATTCCTGACGGGACGCGCACGGCTCCCATTCCCTTGCTGTTTCGTCTGCTCTACGAGCAATTTGGGCACCGCGCCGCCCAGTTAGATTACCTCATTGCTCTGGGAACCCATCCACCCATGCTGCACGAGGCGATTGATCACCTGGTCGGAGTGACCGTCACCCAACGCGTCAAGGATGAGCCAGGCTACATCATTCAGACGCCTTCCATTGACTCGCTGGTTGGTGCAACAGCGGTCGAACGAGCGCAGCGCTATCCCAACGTGCGCATCTTCAACCACGACTGGCACAATCCACAGATGCTCACGACCATCGGGGTCATCTCGCGCGCGGAGGCCGGTGAGCTGACCGGTGGCCTGCTCACC
>DAOTTD010000069.1:0-6798 GCA_034438015.1 Ktedonobacteraceae bacterium
CCCCAAACCGTGCGGCGTCGGCTGCATCGCTTTGACGCGGAGGGAATCCAGGGGCTGGGAGATCGGCCCAAGTCTGGCCGACCACGTCGTTTGACGATCAAGGATGACAGTCGGTTGCTGGCTCTAGTGCGTCAGGTTCCCCCTGGAAAACTAGAAAGATTTTCCGATGGGAGCCTGGATGTCCGTGATGAGCAGGGCTCCGCGCAATGGAGCCTGAATGCCCTCGTACAAGCGGCCAAAGAAGCAGGCCTCACGATCAAACGGAGTCAGATCCGCCGCATCTGCTTGCGCGAAGGCGTGCGCTGCCGTCGCACCCATAGTTGGGGGACAAGTACCGACAAAGACTTTGTCCCAAAAGAATAGCGGTCGTCACCCACTACACGGCTCCGCCAGAGGGGTCGACGACCATCTGTACTGATGAATTGGGACCAGTTCTGCCGCGTACCTTTCCCCCAGCGCCAGGGTGGTCGACGGATGGGCACCGCATCAAGGCACCTTTGGAGTATAGTCGAGGGCTTGAGAAGACCTGGCTCTATGGAGCATTGCGCGTACGCGATGGCAAGGAACTGACCCGATGCGCGGCCTCGCGCAACTCCAAAGGGTATATTGCTCTGCTCAGCGACATCGAGGCCGACAACCCGACGGGCGACATTTTCGTGATTACCGATAACCTGACCAGTCACCTGAGTGCAGAAACCAACGCTTGGCTGGCCGAGCATCCGCGCATCCATCAGGTGTTCATTCCCAAGGGCGCATGCTGGCTGAATTTGCAAGAGGGCTGGTGGCGACTTTTCCGGCGGGATGCCCTGGCTGGACAGAGCTTTGCCAATCCCAGCGAGATCGAGCAAGCGAGGAGCGTGGCGACGACTCAACTCAATGCGCGGGCCAAGCCCTGGATCTGGGGACGTCCTCCCAAGTCGCCTCGCCACCGTCGGCGTCTTTTTTGTTATCGGATTTAAGGAACAGAGCACTAGGTGAAGATCACTTGTTGTATTTCTTAAATGCTATACACGATTTTACTCTATTGGAGAAACATACCCTTTTTTTCTCATCGCTCTTATCGCTTTCATTGTTCTTTATTCGTCTCTTCCAGCACATCATTTAAGCAGTCAGCAAGCAGAGGGATAAACTCTTTTTTGTTGTCCCAATAGTTGTGAGCTTGCAGCCCCCCACCGCTGCTGTTTTCCCAGTTATTTACAGCGGGGATGATATCCTCGATAAGCAGCTGCTTTTTCTCGCCAGTCTTAGGATCGCGCGCCTGAAAGAGACCGGTTAACTGGTCTGGTGTCGGCTCCTTGCTCGGATACCAATCGAAGCTGGGCTGCAGGCGGTCTGCGACCGGGTCATGTTCATCCCAGAAGTTTATCCAATGTGGAATCGGAGGTAGGGTATCCATATGCTGGCCCCAGGTGAATAAGGTCGCGTATTTGCGCAGCGGACTGCCGGCGGTAATCAAAGCTTTGACCTTGCCAGCAGCAGCAGGGGGAAGAGAGCGCAACATATCAAGGGCGATCACCGTGCCATTACTGTGCGAATTGATCACGATAGCGGTGACATCGTCGCGCGCGGCAAGCCTCAAAAAAGCATCCAGGGCGAAACCACGGATCTGCTCGCGCATCTCGTTATAGCAAATGTACGCGGCAACGTCATTTTGCAACTGCGCGAAAACCACCTGGAGGGAATTTGCGGACTCGGGCTGCCGCCGTTTGTGCATCCTATTGCGCTCCATCATCTCTTGCCGAACACTCAGACCGGGCACGTATCCAGAGCTATTTTCCTTGTAAGCGCCACTTTTAGATGCACCTTTTTTATATGCTCTGGCGGTTCCAAAGGGTCTCTTCGAAGGATGAAGATCGGCCCAAAGTCTGCGCACCAGGCCAAAAATGGAGTCGTAGCGACCATGGAACAGCGAAGAGAGGGCCATCCAGACGGTAACTACAGAAGGAATGAACTGAACGTCTTTCCCCTCCAGATCGGAGTATACTAGCGCTACATGCGCGATAGAGGCACCATCGCGGGTGAGAGACGCGCCGTTTGTATCAATCGTTTTTCCGTCGCCACTCCACTGGCCCAGGCGTTTCATTCCCTCTTCTCTGGAGCGCTTGCCGAAACGTTCATCAAGCGGATAGGAGCTTTGTACATAAATTGGCAGGCTCTCTTTGAGACGACTCTCTTGAGGTCGGTGGTCATGGTCGCGGTCCGGATCATCACTCAGTACCTTGCCGAGACGTTCGTGCAAATGTTCATGCAGGTCGTCTGCGTAGCCGGGAAGATTTCCCTGTGGCGGTTGCTCAAAGCCGATGCCGTGAATAGTCACCATACATAGAATTGGAGAATTCATCGCCTGGCCTCCTGATTCGATCACATCATTCAATGAAATGCTTTTCATGCAAATACTGTATTGCTTATCACACACATTGCGAAGCGGAGACGCATCACAAAACGATTTCTATCACTCTACCTGTCGATATCTTTGCATTATGCAAATTCCATGCCCGAGTTTCTTCTGGATTGTTAAGTAAACGTTGGCTCATTACGGATTTGCAGTACGAGTTTTCGTGCACAATAGAAATACGTCTAGATGAATAGGCACTCTCTTATATAGAGATAATTGTGTCGGCGTGCCTATTCAGGTCGTCGGTACTTCCTCTCTCGATGGTGGATAATCCAGTCTTCTCTCCTAGCCGTTTAACAATCCCTTTGATCTTGTTTATCCTTCCTTATTCATCTTCCCTTCTCCCAATTTCAAGCGACGAGGATCCTTATGATGTCCAGCCCAGTTGGCCGCTGCAGCCAGACGCATCCCGATCCAACGTCTCCGGCACCGCCACGTTCCCCACGCGATTGCCCGGCCTGTCGCTTCTCCGGCACTCTCTCGTCGGTTGTGGGGATTACGCCTGTACACCCCTGGTGTGAGGTGAAAAGCCGCCGGGGAGCACCGAAGCGGATAAGCACAAGTGGCTTCGCCTGTCAGCGGATAGGATCAACCGTTCTGCACGCTGCTGATACAGCCGCATTGCCTCGCGCGGTTGTGCCTCTTCAGCGGTATGGCAACATCAAGGTCAATAGTGAGGCCATAGTAAGCGCAGTCAGAAGTGTAGGTGTAGCCATAGCGGTCCTTTGTCGCAATGCTCTTCAAGAGCTTCATGGATGGCTCCAAGTCGCTCACACAGCTCGACCCAGCTTGTTCTGGTCATAGTAGCCTTTTGTTTCTACACATTTGCTCGCTGAAAGGAACCACTCCCTTGAAATCGTGCAGATGCTCAACCATTTCCTCTATGGACAGCGGATCTTGCATCCTTTTCTCCACTCGGGTCTATCCAGCGTCCCCATGACAAGGTAGTCGTTGTCGGTGATCTCATGGTGAGCGATCAGCAGGACGCAGCTGACGTAATAGCGGCGCATCTTGCTTGAGATGAGCGTAGGCATGGAGTGGACATGGATGACGAGTGGGTATTTACGCTGCCGGGCCTTGAGTCCGCACTGAGGACAGGTCGTGAAACGCGCATCCTGATAGGGATTGAGAAAGAAGCGGTAACGCGGTGGTTATTTGCCAGGCGGTTTCCGGTCCGCTTCAGAGCGTTTCCGGCCTTCTCAACTCACAGGGACATGGGGATCAGAACCCGCCAACGGTCCTCTCACGTTTCTGTTAGGCGCCTTACCTTGCTCGTGCTCTCGTCCCGTTTAGGCGGTCGCAGTGAGGATGACGACCGGGATTTCTCGTGTCGTGTGCTTTTGATACTGCACGAAGTTCTTATAATTTTCCGCGATGATTGACCACAGGCGCGTGCGCTCCTCCCCATCTGCTTGTCTTGCGGTGATGGGAATGACACGTGGTCCAACCTGTATTTTGGCCTGCGGGTTGCTTTGGAGATTGAGCCACCAGATGGGATGCTTCGGTGCTCCTCCAGCAGAGGCAATGATAATAAAACGGTCTCCGTCACGGAAGAAAAAAAGGGGCGTATCTCGTTCTACACCGCTCTTGCGGCCGATGGTCGTGAGGACGAGCAAGTGTTTCCCCCCCTCCCACTTTCCCTCCTGTCAAGCGATAAAGAGAGACATGGCCCTTCATAAAAAGACGTTGCAGGCTTTTGCCTACTCCTGCTGCCGGGTTTTTCTGTGGGGGTTGGCTCGTCGTTGACATCTGTTTGCTCCTTAGGCTCTGTTTGCCTGCGAGGATATCTCACCATGAGGATCTATTCCTGGGGTGTAGTATAGCACGAAAAGGGGAGACCGTGCTGAATCTGTGCTCTCTGATGGGCGCCTGGTCAAACGGTGAGGCCGAGTACACGGCTGATTTCGAGCGCCAGCTTGTCGGGGGCCTCTAGACTCACAAAGTGACCCACGTCGGGGAGGGGTCTCCATTCGACCGCGCAGCCTGCGTCCTTGTAGCTGTTCAAGGCTACTCTGGCGGACAGCGCAGCGTCCTTCTCTCCCCATACGAGCGTGACGGGAACGGTAATCGGCGTACTATAGATGGCTTCGAGTTGTGTATGCTTTTTCGGCACAAGTTGTGTGCGCACCATCTCACGGTAGTAGTTGATAGGCCCACGCAGATCCCTGGGCTTCTGGAAGCGTGATACCAGTTCGTCCACAAGTGCCACGTTCATGGTGCCCTTTTTGCCCTCCCTCAGCGTAAAGGAGAGCTTAAGCAGCCTTCTGCCCAGCGCCGTCGTCAGAAAGAATTCGGGCAGCCACGGCACCTGGAAAAAGGGAACCCACGGGACGCGAAAGGTCTGGAAGTCTTCCACGTGCAATATTGCCCGCACAAGCGTTTTCGGATGCGGGCAATTGACGACGACAAGCTTGCGGATGAGATGCGAGTAGCGGTGTGCAAAGATCCACCCTAGCGCACCCCCCCAGTCATGCGAGACGAGCACCGGCCTATCGATGCCCAATACCTCTATCAATGCCTTGATGTCGTCGGTGAGCGTGAGAACGTCGTAGCCGCCCTTTGGACACGCGGTACCAGAGTAGCCACGCAGATCTGGCGCATACATACGGGTCTCGCCCAACATCTCCATTACCGCCCGCCAACTCATCCATCCTTCAGGGAATCCATGCAGGCAGAGGATGGACGGCGCATCCTCCCTTCCTGCCAATGCGACGTGAAAAGTGATACTGTTGGCCTGTACCTGTATATGCTCAATGCTTGCTGTCATGGGTCATCCCTTTCTAAGACGGATAGTCAAGAACAAGTTTCTTGCCTGTGGAGAATCGTCGTTCAGCGCCTCCGCCATATGCCTCGATTTCTCGATCAATCATCAAATACCTCAGCGCCAGTTGGCTCTATTCTTGTTTCGCCGTTCATCGTCTGTCGAAGTGCTGACAACACGTAATAAATGGATCTCCGGGCTCTATTCTGGTTCCCTAATGGACGATGGTCCGCTACGCAATGCCATGGGTTGTATGATAAGTTCTCGGCGAAAACAAGTTGACTCCTGGAATCAAATCTCTGAACTGGTAGACGTAACCTTGCGACTGGTAGAAATGGTGACAGCTTTTCCGGCCACTCCACAGATGCATTTTCAATTGGCATTCGGTAAGCGTCAGTCTGCAATTGAATCATGAAATCGAAAGTTACTTCCTTTGTACTAAGCGTTTTAACCATCGCTTCCCTGAGATAATTGGCCGAGGGTTTCCTGGGTATCTTCGTTTTCTCAGCAGAACAGGGTTTGATCGAGTAGTGAATAGCCTGCCCATCGCCAAACAGGTAGGCCACACAACTAAAATATTGTGCTTCTAAAGGGCTGGTCTGGGTCCTGGCATACAGACCTTGCATGATTGCATCTAAAAAATGAGAATCAAAGGGATTGATAAAATACAAAAGGGGCGTTCCTTCCAATACCTGCCGCTGCAATTTGAGATTCTCTATAATGTTTGGAGTAGTAAAGGTTGGTGCACTGATACCGGTAAAATCCTGGGTCCATTTTTCGTCGTCAAGCAGTTTATCGCCCTCGACATCCATGAGTTTTATTCCTATGCTCAGTATTCCGTTATCCTTCATATCCGGCGGTGCTACAGGGCCGGGCCCTGCGAATCTTATCCAGGCAGGATATGTTTTAGGATACCTAAAAACACCTTGTCGCAAGTTGTCAGCGAGATTGGGCAGAATCTCGAACTCTCCCTTGACAACACCATACGTTTTGGTATTCCCGGCACGCAGAGCAAAGCGATGTTCATAATATTTGTGCGTGAACAGAGACATCTGTTTTATGATCGAGTCTGTAATTTCTTTTTCATTGGGCAAGAGTTTTTCTTCGCTGACCTGCAGATGGTCGTCTTTTCTCTTCACATTGATAAGGGCTTGCACGAATGCTGAGATTGGTTTCCTGAAAAATTTGTCAAAGGTATCCCGGTAATAGGGATCGATCCGACGCTCAAAATAGAAGAGCGCGAGGAACAAGTCGTTGATTCGTTTTTTTATACTCATAGCCATTGCTCCATAGAATCGAAGGCCGCTCTGCTGCTAAGTCAGGCGCAACCGGACCTGCAACGATGCAAGCGCCTCAGACCGCACTGTCTGAGAAGCGAAGAATCAGAACATGTATCGATTCTATTCAGACCTTTGCCCTGGGCCACGGTGTGAAGGCATTATCGACGTTACGCAGGGCTGAACGCAGGTGCGGGTAGTGGCGCAGTAGGATCGTTGACATCGTATTGTCTCTGATCCAATCCATGCCGACCTGGGTGTAGACCTCTGGCTTGAAGTCCCTGGTCAAGAAGCGGTCGCTGTTCAAGCGACGCGATGCCATCACGATAAAGATGCGGAAGGCCGTCTCGCTGAAGGCGAAACCT
>DAOTTD010000070.1:0-37612 GCA_034438015.1 Ktedonobacteraceae bacterium
ATCGGGGGCAGCGCGCGGCGATGACGCGGGCACGATTCTCTGGCCCCTCATCTTCGCCGTCCTCGCTCTCGCTTCGTGGGCACTTCGACCGCAAAGCCGTATCCTCGGCGTCCTCTTTCCCGCCAGGGCACATACGTAGGCCTGTCATGAACTCTCGCCCCTGTCGTTCATATGGGGGTGACAGGCGCAACGAAGCAAATTGCGACGGGGAGCCTCCTGACACTTGATGGTACTGAGGGCCTCGTCATCATCGAGGGAAACAGTATCGAGGAAGATCAGTCTGGACAACGGCGGTGGTAAAATGGAAGCGGATACCCGGCAACATCATTCACGGCACCGGAAAGAAGGGGCTCTGCTATGCGAGCACGAGACGATCACCGATGGCAAGCAAAGGGAAACACAAGCCAAGAGGGAGGCGAGACGAACGATGAAGTGATTAGGGAGAGTGGCGTCACCTCCCCCCTCTGGCAGCTCTACCAGCACTTCTGGCTTCTTATTTGTCTGTTCTTTCCTCTGGCTTCTTTAGTGAGCAAACCGGATGCCTGGCTTCGTCTCGCTGTGGGCAGCACGGCCCTGCTCTTTTTTGCGATCAATTATACCTGGATCATGTGGCCGCATCCCGCGAGCCGGGGAGCGCGAACACGTGGCCGATCCCGTCTGTCGTTGCTCCTCCTGGTTGCTCTCGGCCTCCAGGTCACCGTGTTCAGCTTCCTTGATGATCCTGCCTGGCTCTGGCTCTTTCTTGGGGTGAGTGCCATTGCTGGAGTGTTGCTCCCCATGCGCCGTGCGGGGATGGTCGTCGTGCTCTTGACGCTGCTGCCGCTCCTCATCACCATCTTCACCCATGGAGGCGTGGCGGGGATCGATTGGTGGTGGCTCATCGCGCTGATGCTGCTGGTGCGAGGACTGGGCCTGGATATGATTGGCGTGTCCCGCATGGGCAGCGCCATTCGAGAGCTGCATACTGCGCGCCGAGCACTTGCTCGCATGAAAGTGGAGGAAGAGCGCCTGCGTTTGGCGCGGGATTTGCATGATCTACTGGGACAAACCCTCTCGGTGATCACCCTTAAGAGTGAACTTGCCCGTGGCCTGATCACTGAAGATCCCGCACGCTGTGCCCAGGAACTCTCTGAGATTGAACAGGTCGGACGTATGACGCTGCGCGAAGTCCGCAAGACCGTCGCGGGCTACCGGCAACCGCGACTTTCGAGCGAATTGGACGGTGCGCGACAACTGCTCGAAGCAGCGGGGATCGCCTATGACATCGAGAAGCTTCATGGAGAGCTTCCCCAGCCGCTCGATGCGGTCCTGGCGTGGACTGTGAGGGAAGGGGTCACCAACGTCATCCGTCACAGCCGGGCACGACACTGTCTGCTGCGGTTCACGCGGGATCAGGGATGGATTGGTGTGGAGATGCTCAACGACACGGAAGGGACAGAGGATGCTCCAGAGCAACGCATCGGCCAGGGGAGTGGGCTGCTTGGCCTGCGGGAACGGGTGAGTGTACTGGGAGGAACGATGGAGGCCGATCCACTTATGCTGTCAGGGAAGCCACATTTTCGCTTACGCGTGGAACTGCCGATGCAGCCCCAGGTGGAAGTGACAGCGATGCCGGAGGAACGATCATGATCCGTGTGCTATTGGCAGAAGACCAGGCGATGGTGCGTGGGGCACTTGCGGCGTTACTGAGTCGAGAAACAGATATCGAGGTCGTCGCGGAAGTGGCGCGGGGCGATACGGTCGTCGAAGCAGCTCTTACTTCTCGCCCGGATGTGGCGCTGCTGGATATCGAAATGCCTGGTGGAGGCGGACTCGAAGCTTCCTACGCGTTGCGCACGGCGTTACCATCATGCCGCGTGGTGATCCTGACCACCTTTGGGCGCAGCGGCTATCTGCGCCGGGCGATGGAGAGCGGGGCAGTCGGCTTTCTGCTCAAAGATGCCCCGGCCTCAGAACTCGCTTCCGCACTGCGGCGTGTGATGCATGGGGAACGAGTCGTTGATCCCGAACTGGCCTTGCTGGCACTTTCGGAGGGAAACAATCCCCTGACTCATCGAGAGCAGGAGGTGCTTGCTGCCGCTCTCCCTGGCCTCAGTCATGCAGAGATCGCCGCACGCCTTTCTTTGTCTGAAGGCACGGTGCGCAATCACCTTTCTGCGGCCATGCAGAAATTGGGGGCGCACAATCGGATGGAGGCGGCACGCCTGGCCGAACAAAAGGGATGGTTGTGATCACGCTGTTCTTCTGCTCTCGCTCTTATGCTACAAATTTCAAATGCTTTTATTCAATAATTTGAATTCTTCACAAAAGATGCTTTCTTTGCTGTGTACAGAAGAGAGCATGAACATAACCAGTACTTACTTCTTCTCCAACTGCGCCAGCCCCTCATCAATCTCTTCGCGTGCTAAGTTTCCAGCCTGTAAATCAGCGTCGCTTTTCGCAAGCAGGCGCGTATAAAATGCTCGTCCGCTCTCGACCATCTCGCGATTATTACCGATTTCCATCAGATCAAAGAGCGTATCCTCCGCCCTGGCGTACTGGCCGCTGAGTTCGTAGTATGCAAAGAGCTTGCTCTTCAATGGCGGCGGAAGCTCATAGTCTTCCAGCTTCTTAAGCAACTGCTCGATATCTTGATACAGGTCGGCGTCGGTGGGGATGTGTTCGTGCAGGATGGCTGCGAGGAACAGGGAGAGCGACTTCTGATAGCGGTAGTAGCTCTCGGTGGTCTTGTCCAGGTCCTCTTCGTAGATGTCGCCCTCGGCCTTAAGGAGCGCGGCGATCCACAGGCAGGCGTCCGCGTTCAGCACGCCCAGCGGGGAGATCGTTGTGACCAGCGTCTCGTCGGAGAGGGAGTTGATGAAGCGCGAGGTGAGTCCCACGGTCTTGAGGAGCAGATCGTCGATGTAGATCAGCGCCTCTTCGTGCTGGTTATATTGGCGCAGACCCAGAATGATGGCGAGCGACCGTCCTATCTTCTCCGCCATGCGTAGAATGTAGTCTTTATTAATCACAACTCGTGCCCTTCATAAAAAACGCGGAGGAAAGAAACTTCGCGCCTTTCCTCCTCTTAATACTGTCCCACTACGACAGGAGCGCAATCGCCTTGTCGATGCGGCGCAAGGTCACGTCCCGACCGAGCACCTCCATCATCTGGAAGAGCGGGGGCGTCGCCGTCAGCCCGCTCACGGCGCTGCGGATCGGGCCGAACAACTGACCCGCCTTCAGGCCGAGCGTCTTCGCCAGTTCGCGCAGGGGTGGCTCCATCAACGTCGCATCCCAGCTCACCAGACTGGTCAGCAGGTTGCGTGCATGTGTCAGGGCATCGCGTGTGCGTGCCGAATCCATCCCCTTCTCAATGAGAATGGCCGGACTGTACGTCAGCTCAGCGACGTAGAAGAAACCGATGCGGCTGGCCGCCTCGCCCAGCGTCTTCATACGCTCCTGTTCGAGTTCCAGCACGCGCTTCGTATAGGCGACATCAAGCGGTCGACTGACGCTATTGGGGAGGCCGCCCTCTTCCTCGGGTCGCTCCAGGTAGGGCAGCGTGCGCCGAACCAGCTCGTCCAGCGGCAACTGGCGAATGTAGAAGCCGTTCATCCACAGCAGCTTGTCGGGATCGTAGATGCCCGAGGAGACGCCGATGCGATCAAGCGTGAACACGCGTATCAGCTCTTCGCGCGTGAAGATCTCCGTCTTGTCGTCATAAGACCAGCCGAGCAGGGCCAGGAAGTTGAAGACCGCTTCCGGCAGATAGCCCTCGCGCTGGTAGTCCGACCACGAGGGGGCATTGCGCCGCTTGCTCAGCTTCTTCTTATCCTTGCCCAGAATATTGGGAACGTGATAGAAGAATGGCGGCTCCCAGCCCAGCGCCATGTAGATCTGCACGTGTCGCGGCGCGCTGGAGATCCATTCTTCGCCGCGCAGGACGTGTGTGATCCCCATCAGGTGATCGTCGACGAGATGGGCCAGGTGGTAGAGCGCCAGGCCGT
Source organism: Ktedonobacteraceae bacterium (assembly GCA_034438015.1). Lineage (GTDB taxonomy): Bacteria > Chloroflexota > Ktedonobacteria > Ktedonobacterales > Ktedonobacteraceae > JACDAE01. Next base: position 3,990 of record DAOTTD010000070.1, read on the forward strand.
CCGATTTCACGATCACCATGTCGTCCAGATCGGTATTTTTGAAGGTCATATCGCCGTGCACCATATCGTGGACGACCGTCTCGCCTTCGATCGGCATCGCAAAGCGTACCGTCCAGGGCAGGCCAGCCGCCTCGTTCGCGGCCCGCTCCAGCGGTGTCAGGTAGCGACAGCGGCGGTCGTAGCGCGGCGGCAGTTTCTGCGCTTCCTGTTCCTTGCGCATCTGCTCCAGGCGTTGCGGCGTGCAGTAACAGCGGTAGGCGTGGCCTGTCTCAATCAGCTGGTGCGCATAGTGCTGGTAGAGCGCCTTGCGCTGCATCTGGTAGTAGGGACCGTAGAGGCCGCCGGTGACCGGCCCCTCGTCATAGTCCATGCCCAGCCAGTGCATGCCTGCGACGAGATCGTCGACCGCGCCCTCTACGGTACGTGCGACATCGGTATCCTCGATGCGCAGGATAAACTGTCCGCCGCTGTGACGGGCATAGAGCCAGCTAAAAAGGGCGGTGCGGAAGCCGCCAATATGTTGAAAACCGGTTGGGCTGGGAGCGAAACGCAGGCGCGGTGTGGGCTGCGCCTGCGTACTCTGCTGCTCCTGCTGACGGTTGTTGATCTGTGTCATAAATTGCTCTCTCTCCTCTTTGTCGCTACACCATCGCCTATTGTAGCATAGTCTGCCAATGGATGGGTAGCGCTGCATGCGAAACTGCGAAACGTTTCCTTTTCCCATCGACTGTGTATTTATCATAAAATTTACCCATAAAATTTGCCAGGTCGTCTTTACTCCTCCTACAACTCCCTTGCCGCCTATCCGTAATATCCATAGATGAAATAGGGATAGTAGTAGCGTAAAGTAAACCGAGAAGCCTCATTTCGTAATGGTAATAGTGTATGCTAATAAGTAGTAGTTGTATCACTTGCTTCGCCAGAGTTTTTGGGTGAGGAGGACCGCTAGCATGAGAAGGCCGCAGAAGAATGGTGTTGAGCCGGTCGATGAACACGATCAGCCCACCGAACCGATGAACTTTGCCGTATCGCCGTACGCACCAACCGCGACCGGTGATGATCCGGCACCAGTGCCCACTCGGCCCTTCACGCAACAGCCGCAGCCTCCGCAGGCTCCCCTGATTGGTGCCTATCCATTTCTCCCACCGGCTCCAACCCGGCAGAGCGGCTACGATGGCTACGCTGGAAATGCTCCTGTCCCGCCTGGTGGTAGCGCCTCTGCCCGTTCCGGTACCAAAAGGCGCCGCGTTTTTCCCGCGCTGGTAGGACTGTTTTTCGTCGTGATACAGCTCGTATTGCTGGTGCGCTTTGTGCTCACCATAGTACCGCTATGGAACGATATTACCTGGGTGAACATTTTTTACAGCGTCACAGCGCTCTTCATCTGGCCGGTGCAGGCATTGCTACAGCAGTTTTCCTTGCCGCTCGTGGTAGAAATATCGACCCTGGTAGCCATTTTAGCCTATGGTCTACTCTCGCGCATCGTGGTGCGCTGCCTGAAGCTCATCTTGCGCTCGCGTTAGAGGCAAGGAAGGAGCGTTGTCTGAGACCGGGGGGAAGGATGTGCTAGTCTTTCCCAAACTCGTCTAGCACATCCAGCGTATTGATAAAGTCGCGGTAGGCGTCCAGATTGTCCGCCTCTTCCTCCTGCTGCTTCGACTCAGACTTACTCAAGGTTGCCTGCTTCTCTTCTGGCTGTTCCAGGGCGACACCCGCGCGGTCGAGCACGCTCTCTTCAACGAAAATAGGCGTTTTAGCGCGGACGGCAAGTGCAATCGCATCGCTCGGACGTGAGTCGATTTCGACATGTCGGCCCGCCACATCCAGAACGATACGAGCGTAGTAGATCTCGTCAATCAGGTCGGAGATCACAATACTCACTATCTTTGCGCCCAGTTCGCCGATAATATTCTTCAAGAGATCGTGTGTAAGTGGCCGGGGAGAGGTAGTGCCTTGCAGTTCGACGGCAATCGCGTATGCCTCTGCGTGAGCTATCCAGATAAAGAGATAGCGTTCTTGCTTCGTTGCTTTTAAGATGACCACCCGCTGCTGCGTGGCCAGATTAATACGCACGCTCTCAACTGTCATCTCAACCATGTTTATCTGCTTCTCTCTTTCGTGCCTGTGTCCGTCGAGTAACCAACGCCTCTATTGTACACCTATCGAAGTGTCTGGCGCAAATCAGAACAATGTACTGATCCTCGTCTGCCCTTCCTGTGTGTAGGCGGATATGAGGAAGTATAGCAAAGGAGATACATTGCTGCAAGTCGTTTTTCCCTCCTTTTCAAGAGGAAATTCCTGACCATGATAAAGGGATATAGCCTCCCTACCACAGATACGAAAAAAAATTCTGAAATTCCGTTCCAAAAACGCTTGTATTGCCTGTGCTGTTATGGTATTATTTTCTTGAATGGCCGTTCTAGTTTTGAGGAGGTTGGGGAATGCATGCATACGTGTTAGAAAGGCAGGAGAATTTCTATGTCATCATTGGAGCAAGCCAGCGAAATACAGCGCCGCATGTATGAGTTTATCGTCTCGTACATGAAGTCTGAAGGGATGCCACCGACCAATCGGGAGATTGGCCGTGAGTTGAAGATTGCCAGCACAGGTCATGTCGATTATCACCTGACGATGCTGGAGAAGAAGGGCTATATTTCCCGTCAGGCGAAGAAGAGTCGTGGCATCAAATTGATAAAGTCGACGGTCGGTATCCCGGTCGCAGGCGCGATCGCCGCCGGCGAGCCGCTCGATATCTTTCCTAATCCCGACCAGACGGTCGATGTAGGCCGTGATATGGTGGAGAGCGAGAGCACCTATGCTCTGGTCGTGAAGGGCCGCTCGATGATCGAAGATCACATCTGCGATGGCGACTACGTGGTGATCAAGCCGCAGACAACGTGCCAGAATGGCGATATCGTCGTCGCGGTCCATATGCAGGAAGGCATCAGCGGCAGCGCAACCCTTAAGCGCTTCTATCAGGAAAAAGATCACGATCGCGTGCGCCTGCAGCCTGCAAACTCCGAATTGGAGCCGATCCTCATTCCGAAGACTGTGTGGGATCGCGAATGGCAGGTGCAGGGGAAGGTCATTGCTATCTTCCGCCACTGTGGCAACGCCGCCTGATCTTATATCGGCTGGCTCCCTTTTGTGACCTGGTAAGGCAGTCAAGAATAGCCTGGCTCGCGTTTTTATACTGAACAACGCGAAACATCGCTATACAGCTTGCTGCCTGTATTTTGTGCCTGCCAGTCGCCCTAAATTCGTCTTTTGTATATAAATTCCTTCTTTATCCCCCTTGCACTCGTGTATGAAGTCTGGTATACTCTTGCTAGCGTATCGTTTTCGGAGTGCGTCATTTTTCATCGCTCATGAAAGGTGCCTCTCTCCCAAACAAATGGTACACCCAAGATCAGATAAGAGTAGAGCTTCGAGCTAAGGGCGTGTTAAGTGCAAATGGTGTTTCGCTCGTCTGGCCGGATTTGCCCACCCACACTCGAGCAGGGATGTTCGCAAGCCATCTACCCGGTGCTTATGTAAGGCCAGGGTATCGACATTGGAGTGTTAGATGGTCAGGGACCCCCGCGTGAAAGCTGGGGGCTTGTAAACTGTTCCGCGCGTGAGCGGAGGCTGGCAAGCCCTTCACCTGACCAGACCCAGCCAGGGGTGAGCAATCACCTATCGGGCTACGATATCGGCAAGTGTTCAAGAACGTACCTTCGGATGCGTTTGCCAGTCTGAAGCTCTATAACTTCTGAGTGAACCAGGTCTAAGGGGTTAAGCCAGTGCTCAGAAGACGTACCGACCGATATCATCGTCGAGGCACACATTACCCGGGCAACCGGCGAGGGTTTGAGCGGTCCCATCAAAACCGCCCCCCGCAAGGGGATAGTCGTGGCAGGAGCGAGCGGAGCGGAGGACCGCGTCCGAAGAAGCCCTTTCATTCCTCCCCCGCTTGAAAGCTGGGGGTTTCCTGAAAGGAACTATATGAAGGTTGTTGCTGCAGCGTTGGTGTTTATCGCAGGTGCTGCTGTAGTTCTCTGGTTTGGTAATACGCTCAATTCCTGGGTTCTTGGTGGGCTGATAGGTGGGCTGGCTGCTATACTTCTCACTATTCCAATTTCCCTTACGCTATTTTCCTACCTCTCTCGCCGTCATGACGAGCAACTGCGCGCCGAAGCCGAGCTGGGGGGGGACGAATACTCGCAGGTTTATGAGTATGAAGATGTGCCGGCCAGGGTCGTGCGTGGGACGTACGCAGCCGAGGGTTACGCGTTGGAGGCAGGTCCCGAAGAGCTATACTATGAGGAAGAGGAGTATTATCAGCCGCGCGCTCTGTCGCCCCGCCAGGTCCAGCGCAGCCTGCCAGCGCCTCAACGTACCTCCGAACAGAGTCAGACCATGAACAGGTTGCCGGCTGCCCGACAGAATGCCCGTTCTCCCCTGCCCAGGCCCACGCAGAAAAATGTGGCGCGTGGGAAGGATGCCTCTGGACGGCGAACGACCCGGCATATGAATACTCCCGGCTTGCCTGGCTACGAACCTGGCTCGGTGCTGCGTTCTCAAAAGTCGGCAGCCCTGCGTGCGGCGCGCCTGGAGAAGGCCCGGCAGGACGATGATGTGGAAGTAATGCCGACGTATACCTCAAAGCGCATGCCCACGGTTCGTCCCGATCCGACCGAACAGCACGATCAGATGCCGCGACCACGCTATACCCACCAGTTGTCGCAGCGGGACCTGCAGTCGCCGCTACCAACACAGAGGTCGCGCCGCTTCGTCGATTCTAGTCCGCCTGATGAGCTCTCTCCGTTCGATGAGGGAGGTGTGTACCGTCGGGGAGATCCCGAGACAGAGAATCTTGCTCAAAATCTGTATCCTTATACTGGCTCTTTTCGTCGCCCCACAGGCCAGATCGCGCGCAATCCTCAGATCAGCGATCACCAGGCGGAAAGCCCATCGGGCAGTATAAAAAGGCCGCTGCAGCGTCGCGCTCCCTATATGTACGAGGATGATCCTCTGCGCGAGGAACTGTCGCAGCAATTGCGTCCTCCCATCGTACGTCGCTCCTCACGCCTTGAGCCACAGCACTTCGACGAAGAAGAATAGCCTTTAGCTTACCATTAAAATGCAGTTGTGAACGCTGCTCAGTCGCAGCTAGTGAAAGCGCCTGGGATACTCACAGCATCCCAGGCGCTTTCACTCACACAACTGAAAGGCGTGCCATTTTTGTACTACTGGTCCTGGCCTCTTTTGACAAAGTATGCTACTATTGGTCAAAAGTGCAGGTGCTTAAAGGAGGCTTCTCATTGTTAGCAAATTTAACAAGCTCACTAACAACGCTTATTACTGATCTCTATATCTTGACTGGTTTATTGGGTATAGTGATTGCTATGGCTATTGAAAGTTGTTGTATTCCTCTTCCCAGTGAAATCGTCATGCCCGTTGCCGGTATTCTGGTAGCGCAGGCGACCGCACAAAGACATCTGCCCGGTACGAGTCCGTCCTTCCCCCTGTGGCTCAACCTGATTCTGGTCGCTCTGGCGGGGGCTGTGGGCTGTCTCGTCGGATCGATAGCAGCCTATGGCATTGGCTATGCCGGTGGCCGTCCACTGATGCTGAAATATGGACGCTATGTGCTGATCTCACAGCATGATGCCGACAAAGCCGATAGTTTTTTTCAGCGCTGGGGCAGCCTGACGACCTTCTTCGGTCGCCTTCTGCCCGTAGTGCGTACTTACATCTCTCTGCCCGCCGGTATCGCCGAGATGCCCTTTGGGAAGTTCTGTCTCTATACCTTCCTTGGCTCGTTCCCCTGGTGTCTCTTGCTGGCGTATGTGGGCACTATTCTTGGAAATAACCTCGATAAGCTCAGTCCGATTTTCCATAGCCTGGATGTCGTTATTCTGCTGCTCGTGGTTGTTCTGGCTGTGCTCTACGTCTGGCGCCATCTGCGCAACGATCGCCGGGCCCGCGCCGAACATGCCGCCACTGAAGCCTCCTCCGCCCAAACTGCCGCACAACCCTGGAATCAACAGACGTCGCAGGGGTGGCCTGATAATCAGCAACAGGGCTGGGGACAACAGACGCCGAATCAACCACTACAACAGGGATGGCCTCCACGGTCCGACGACGATCGCACTGTGAACCGCCGCTAGTCTGGTGCTAAAGAGCTGTAGGGGCCTGCCTTGCGCGGGTCCTGGGAGCCACCCCAGTCCAATGTGAAGTGATGAGCAAGGCCCGCGCAAGGCAGGCCCCTACAGCCGCTGGATCACGCGGGCATGCCCGCGTCGATCCAGCGGCGCAACACGTTGATCTGCTCGGCGGGCCACTCCCCGTCGCATGGCATCGAGCCATCCTCTAGCCGTTCGAGGATACTCTGGGCGTGAGTGCTGACATCATGATAATTCCAGAGATCGAAGGCATACTCCATGGCCTCTCTATCGTCCTCACGAAATAATAGCTGGATGTCGCGTGCAAAGCTGAGTGGGCTGTTCCCTGTCGTCACAATGGTGTCCCTTTCTTATCTATGTTAGTGAGAGGGGAGGCGGCATGTTTGATAGGCACCCCTCTTCACCTGCTTACCACGGTTGAAACGTTACGGGAAGCGAGCGAATCACAAAGACGATGCCCGTGTGGACAGTAATCGGAATTCCTTCCACGCGCTGTAGGCCCTTGAGTTGCTCCAGCATCATTGGCAGGACGATCTTCGCTTCCAGGCGAGCTAGCGGAGCGCCGACGCAGAAATGGATGCCGTGTCCGAAGGCCAGGTGACGGTTGGGTTCACGCTCGATATCGAAGCAATCGGGAGCGGGAAACTGGGACGGGTCGCGGTTGGCCGAGGCGGTCCAGGCCAGCACAAGCTGATTGGCTGGAATGTGTTGTCCCGAGAGCTCTACATCGGTCTTCGTCTGCCGGAAGAGGAACCAGACCGGGGGGAGATAGCGCAGAATCTCTTCGATCGCAGTGGGCATGAGATCGGGCTCACGCACCAGACGCTGCAGCGCGTCTGGATGGTCCCTTAAGCAAACAATGGCGTTCGCAATCAGATTCTTCGTGGTCTCCTGTCCGGCAGCCAGCAGCAGCGTGCAGAAACTGACCAGTTCGGACTCGCTTAACCGTTCGCCATCAACTTCAGCAACGCTCAAGGCGCTGATCAAGTCTTCGCGCGGCGAGCGGCGGCGCTCCTTCAGCAGCGCCGAAAAGTAGTTGGACATCTCCTCTTGCATAGATCGTCCATTTTCTTGTTGGGCAGGGCTCGAACTGTCGATGCGCGCCCAGCGTTGGAAGATGTTCCAATCCTCGGAAGGCACGCCGAGCAGTTCCGCAATGACTTTAGCGGGCAGCGGGAAAGCTATGTCGGAGACCACATCCATCCTACCCTGGCTGCGTACTGCGTCCAGGAGTTCCTGTGTCATCTGCGTGATGCGATCGGAGAGGCGCGCCACCGCGCGCGGCGTAAACGCCAGGTTGACCAGATTGCGCAGCTTGCGATGGTCCGGCGGATCTTTGGCAACCAGCGTATCTTTGAGAAATGAGCCGGATACTCCGAATGCCTGTGAAGAGAAGTGAGCATAATCGGTAACAACCTTTGCTACGTCCTCATAACGAAACACCTGCCAGATTCCCATCCTCTCCTCAATGGACACTGGCTGATTGGTGCGCATCTGCTCAAACCACGAGTAGGTCTGCGGAATCTCTGCGAGGTCGTGGGTACGGAACGGGCCGAAGCCCTGTGAACGGGGGCGTTGTTGCATTCGTCAACCTTTCTTTCCATTTGTGAAGTGCCAATCCCTCAAAGAAGATACGTCTCACCAGGTGAACGGGTTTCTTGAGCAGGAGTAGTCGGTAAACAAAAGCAGAAAAATCGTGCGATAATGTCAGGGAGATGATCTTCTCAAGTTTACAGAAGGACTCATAGGGAACAAGAAACCTGTATGGAAATGCATGAGAAAACCATCGTTATCACCGGCTGCTCCAGTGGCTTTGGACGCGTTACCGCCCTCGAACTCGCCAGGAGAGGCTGGTGCGTTTTCGCCACGGTGCGCAAAGAAGTGGACAAGGAGAGCACCATTATGCCTCTTCCCCATCTTCCTCTCAACAGATTACGCAGAGTGTGGTCATCAAGATCGCCGGCGCTCCTGTTGGCGATCAAGAGCGCGCTCGCAACGGGACTCTCGTGGACGATCGTCGCTTCTCTGCTCGGAGAAGAGGCGGCAGCGCTTGCTATGGTATCCGCAATTATTGTGGTGCAGGTCACCAACTGGCAAACGGTGCGCAAGAGTATAGAACGTACCCTTGGCGTGATCATCGGTGGCATCCTGGCAGTGCTTGTCGCGCACCTTCTCGGCCTCAATATCTGGACGATTATGTTTATGATCTTCTTCGCGCAGATCATTGGTATGTTTCTGCAGAACCGTGGTCAGTATCTGGCCACACAGATTCCCATCAGTGCGGCCCTCATACTCGTAGTAGGAGCCAGCTCAGGTACTTACCCTCTCTTGCGGATGCTGGGGGCCATCATCGGTGGCCTCATAGGAACCGTCATTAGCCTGCTCCTTTCGCCGCCCATCTATGTTTTTAGAGCACGGGATGCCGTGGCAGAGTTGACGACCGAGTTGGCCGGGGCAATGCCCAGACTCGCCGCCTCCCTGGCAGGAGGGTTGAGCGAGGCGGAGAGCCGCGAGGTATATACCTCTATTCGAAATTTAGAGCAGCGGGTGCGTGCGACAGAACAGGCGTATTCACTGGGTATTGACAGCGCCCGCCTGAACCCCTGGGCCCGCCGCGCCCGTCGCCTGCTCGTCGATTATCCCGAGATGCTGCAGGCGCTCGATCGGCTCGTGCGGCAGATGCGCCGCATAGCCTATACCATCAATGAGCCCGAACCACCCTGGTCCGAGGCTGTGCGGAAACAAGATTGGGCGCTTGACTACGCCCGACTGCTAGAAGAGATAGAAAGCGTCCTGGTAGCGGTCGCGGGGTACGTACGCTCGTCTGCCAAAACCCGAAGTAGCGATCTTCCAGATAGGGAAGTTCTCCGTACCTACCTGGAACGCGCAAAACAGCAGCTCCATGCCTGTCAGGAGCAATTAGCGCGGGATGCAATGCAGAGCGAGCCACATACGAATGATAGTCTATCCATCGATGCAGGCTATCGTCTCGCCATTCGCGGTACCATCCTTACCGATCTGCGCCGTATGCTCGACGAAGTGTGCGATGTCGTTGAAATGACATCTCCATCTATGATGGGTGAGGAGGCGGTAGCCAGAGTCATCCCTGATTGAGCGGTTCTTATGCCAATGCTTGCAATAGCGCATCCTGCTGATTATGCAGGAAGAAGTGATCGCCCTCAAACAGCCTCACACTGAAAGCGCCGCGTGTCTGGGCCTGCCACGCCTGAAGCTCCTGGGCGCTGACCAGCAGGTCCTGCTCGCCGCCAAAGGCGGTGATGGGACAGTCCAGGGGCGGCTCCGGAGCGTACGTGTAGGTCTCGCACAGCTCGAAGTCCGCGCGCATGATAGGGATGAGCATCTTCATCAGTTCGGCATGCTGCAGGATACTCTGTGGTGTGCCACCGATACGCGTGAGCATGTCGACGATCCCGGCGTCGGACAGTTGATGAAGAGGCGGGTTGCGATCTGGCAGTTGCGGCGCGCGAAACGACGAAGCGAAGATGTGCACTGGTTCTGGCTGCTGATTTCGGCGCAGGTAGCGTGTGAGTTCGAAGCTGATGAGCGCTCCCATGCTGTGACCAAAGAAGGCGAACGGCACGTCCATAAACGGTTGCAGTGCCACCTCAAGCGCCTCTACCAGTGGTTGAAGACGTGTGAAGGGCGCTTCCCGCATGCGACGCTCGCGTCCAGGCAGAAATATAGGGCAGACCTCAACTGCCTGGGGCAGTTTATCGGCCCAGAGACGAAAGAGAGATGCTCCGCCTCCAGCGTAAGGCAGGCAGAACAGGCGTAGTCGGGGGCGTGATTTAGTACGCACGGCCCAGGGATGTGTATGCATCCACCATCTCCGTAGTTGGTCAATATGTATCAGGCTTTACGGGCATCGTTAGAAATGGTAGGTTGCACAGCCGACCTGTATTCCAGGGCCGACGGTGATAATGAGCGCTATATCTCCAGCCTGCACCTTGCCCTGAGTGCGCGCGGCGTGCAGCGCGTATGGCAGGGACGATGTATAGAGATCGTGCTCTGTATGTACATCTACGAACTTGTCGCGGTCCAGTTGCATGTGTCCGCTTAGATCGTCGATAAAGCGCGACGAGATCTGTGGTGACAGGACGATCTTCACCTGTGCAAGGTCAAGCTGCTCAAGGCGCAATAGCTCCTGTACCGTCTCATTGATACAACGCTGATAGAGCGCCTCCAGATGCATGCTTTTTTCACTGAGCAGGCGCGTCTTGCTGTCCGCGAACCGGGTGTAGGCGGTGAAGGCGTCCATATGTTCGGTAAAGTACTTGAAGACGAAGTTGCCGAAGCCGGTCTCGCCGTCGGGGCTCTCGTCCAGGATCAGGACCGAACTGGTCTCTTCAACGCCGAGTAGTGCGGAGGGGAAGGTAGTCCGATTGTTCTCGACCTCTGAAGCGACGACCATCGCCGTCTTCGCCTTCTGTGCCTTGATCATGCCGATAGCGGTATAGCAGGCGTTGAGAAAGCCGACGGGACCGTTCAGCAGGTCGAATGAGAACATCTGCTTATTTTGTGGCGCGATGTCGTTGATCTCCAAGGTCCCTGCGACCATGGATGCGATGGACGGCTCGCAGATGAAGTCGTCACGGTACACGCCCGCGTAGATGAGCAGGTTGATATCGTTCCGCTGGTGCGAAGACTCATCCAGACAGCGTTCGGCTGCGACGCGCACCATCTCCAGCGTCTCGCGCCTTACATTTGAATCAGGTGGGAGCATACCGATGCTCTCGACGCGCACGCGCCCGTTTGCTGAGAGTATTGGAACAAACTTCTCCTGTTGCGGCGCGACCTTCTCCGGCCTCCATTCGCCCGTTGACATGCGGCGCAGGCGGTCCGGCAGATCATCGAGCGTGTAGATCGCGGTCCCGATATTCACGCCGGACCCCGTGATGCCGAAGACGATGTTGCTGTTGGCCTTGATGCGGTTGGAGAGGATATTGTCCATCAGCGCGACGAAATGGGTGGTGGTCGCGGTATTGCCGCGCTCGGCGATATTGCTGATGAGATTCCCCTCGTGGCAGACCTCCTTGCCCAGGTAGCTGTTGACCTCGCGCCCGGCGTCGTAGATCGTCATTTTGGAGGTCTGATGCATGATGACGTGCTGGAAAGACTCGGGAGGCCAGCCTGAGCGCTCCATGACGTGCGCGGCATGCGCGACGGCCTGCTGGATATTGACGGCGGAGACCTTGACCGAATCCGTGTACATAATAGCGCCGCCGTGTGGTTTGTCGGTGGCTTTGGCGATGCAGAGGTCGTAGTAGTGGCCGAGGGTGAACATCTCGAACTCGTGGAAGCCAGCAGCTCTATCTCGCGTTGCCTCCAGGATCACCGCCGCTCCCGCGTCGCCGACGGTGAGGCAGGCCATGCGCGAGTCCAGGTAGCCTTCGATCTCCTTCTGCGCTGTCTGCGTCAGGTGCGTGATATACTCGCCGCTGACCACCAGGGCGCGCCTGATCAGTCCGGCCTTAAGGAAGGAGTCGGCGATATACATGGCGGTAAACATGCCCGTGCACGCGTTCGAGATGTCGAAGGCGAGCGCGTTAGCGAAGCCGAAGTGGTGCCGCAACTGGGTGGCCGTGCCGGGCTCGAAGGTGATATGGAAATTGGGTCCGTTGTAGCGCGAGATACTACTGCAGATGAGCAGGTCGATGTCCTCGGGATTGTAGCGCGATCCGCTCAGGCAGTGCTCGATTGCTTTCTGTGCCAGGTCAAAGGCGAACTCCGTCTCGCCCGCCATGCGCCTGTTCCTGATGCCTGTAAGCTGCTCCAGGGGAAAACGGATCGGCCTGCTGCACTGCTCCAGTACCTCCCTGGTCGAGACGATCTTCGGTGGCAGATAGACGCCGACGCTCTCGATGAGCATATTGCCCACATCTGGTCGCCTGCCCTGTTGGGGAGAAGCGAGTGGCTGCGGCTCGATAGGCGATGAAATTTGGGGCGCGGCCTCCTGCTCTTGCGCACCTTTCGTGCCGAGAGCCCTGGTCAGTTCCGCGATCGTCTGGTATTCAAAGAGCATCTCGGGCGTGAGCGGAATGCCGATCTCGTTGGCCCTGTTGACCGCCTGCAAGCTCTGGATAGAGGCGCCGCCCAGATCGAAGAAGTTATCCTGCATGCCGATGCGGTCGAGGCCCAGTACCTCCGACCAGATCTGCGCCAGTTGTTCCTCCATCGTTGTGCGCGGAGCTACGTAGCCTGTTGCGAGGTCGGGGCGCGCGCTATCTGGCGCGGGCAGTGCGGCACGGTCCACCTTGCCGTTGGAGTTGATGGGGATGGCATCCGGGAAGACAAAGGCTGCCGGGAGCATATCCTGGGGCAGGTGTTCCTTTAGATAGGCGCGCAGCTCTTCGATGCCTGGCCCGTCGGGCTGCGCAAGCACGAGATAGGCGACCAGGCGTTTATTGCCCGGCCTATCCTCGCGCGCCATGACGACGACTTCTTTCACCTGGGGATGTTGAGCCAGGACGGCCTCGATCTCGCCCAGCTCGATGCGTACACCGCGAATCTTGACCTGGTGGTCGATGCGCCCAAGAAACTCTATCGCCCCGTCGGAGCGGTAGCGCGCAAGGTCGCCGCTCTTGAAGAGCCTTGCACCCGGTTGATCGCTGAAGGGATCGCGAATGAACTTCTCAGCCGTCAACTCGGGACGGTTGAAGTAGCCGCGCGCGAGGCCCACGCCGCCGATATGCAGCTCTCCGGCCACGCCAACTGGGACGGGCTGCATGGCGCGGTTGAGGATGTAGATCTGCGTGTTGGCGATGGGATGGCCGATGGGAATGATCCTGTCGCTGCCCTCGCGCTGGCAGCGCCAGTGGGTCACGTCGATGGCTGCCTCCGTGGGACCGTAGAGGTTGTACAGGTCCGCGCCGCTGAGTGAGAAGAAGCGTTTTTGCAGCTCAAATGGGAGCGGCTCGCCGCTGCAGATGACGCGTTTCAGACTTGTACAGCGTTCGATGTTCGGCTGGTCCAGAAAGGCTTGCAGCATCGAGGGTACAAAGTGCAGCGTCGTGATCTGCTCTTTCTCGATGAGTGAGGCGAGATAGTCCGGGTCCTGCTGCCCACCTGGCCGCGCCACGACGAGGCGCGCACCGTTGAGCAGGGGCCAGAAAAACTCCCAGACCGAGACATCGAAGCTGAAAGGAGTCTTCTGCAAGACGCGATCATCTTGCGTCAACTGGTATGCCTGCTGCATCCAGTGCAGGCGGTTGTTGACGGCCCGGTGGATGTTCAGGACGCCCTTCGGCCTGCCCGTCGAGCCGGAAGTATAAATCATATACATGAGAGAGTCGGGCTGCGCCGAACTGACCGCGTTCGCGTCGGAATACGAAGCCAGGAGATCTTCGTCGGAATCTTCCTTTCCGAGCACCTGACCGCGAAGCGGTAGCCGCGACAGCGGCGTTGGTGCTCGGAATACGGAATCTTCCTTTCCGAGCACCTGACCGCGAAGCGGTAGCCGCGACAGCGGCGTTGGTGCTCGGAATACGGAATCCAGGCTGAAGACGTGCAGATCGTTCTGAGCGAACAGGTTGCGCAGTCTGCTCTGCGTAAGCAGGATCGACAGGCCAGCATCCTGTAGCATATAGGTGAGCCGCTCACGTGGGTAGGTGGGCTCCAGGGGAACATAGGCTCCGCCGGCCTTGAGCACCGCCAGCAGTGCCACCACCATCTCGATGGAGCGCTCCATCGCTACTCCCACAAAGCTATCCGGTCCCACTCCCGCCGCCTGGAGCGCATGGGCCACGCGGTTGGCGCGCCTGTTGAGCTCCCGGTACGTCAGCCGTTGCTGCTCAAAGACGACGGCCACTGCCTCCGGCGTTCTTTGCACCTGCTCCTCGAAGAGCTGGTGGATGCAAGAGTGTTCAGGGAAGTAGCCCTGTGTAGCGTTCCACGCGCCGAGTATCTGCTGGCGCTCGGCCTCTGTGAGCATGGGCAATGCGAGCACGCGCTCCTGTGGATGCGCAATGACAGCGCCGAGCAGCGTCTGGAAGTGTCGTCCCATGCGCGCGATAGTCGTCTCATCGAACAGGTCCACGTTGTAGCGGAAATCGGCGGAGAGTGTGTCCCCAACCTCGAAGATGGTCAGCGTCAGATCGAAGGGCGCTCCCTGCTGACCGACAACGAACGGCTCAAACTGGGGCGCGGCCTGTCCAGGCTCCTGAACTTCCGGCTTATCCCAGATAAATAGCGCCTGGATCAGCGGTGAATAGCCGGGATCGCGCCTGGGCTGCAGCCGCTCCACAAGCAGAGGGAACGGGTAGTCCTGGTGCTCGATCGCCTCTATGACGGTCTGGCGCACCTGTCGCAGCAGATCTTCAAAGGTGGGATTCCCCACCAGGTTCGTGCGCAGAACGACGGGATTGGCGTAATAGCCGATGGCCCTCTCGTCCTCTACGCGGTTCCTGCCCAGCATGGGGGTGCCGATCAGCAGCTCCTCTTGATCGGAGTAGCGGGAAAGGAACAGCTCGAAGACCGCCAGCACGAGCGTATAGAGCGTGGTGTTCTCCGCCTGGGCCAGCCTGCGCAGGCGCCGGGAGATCTCCGTGTCCAGTGGAAATTGATGCGACGCGCCCTTATAAGTCTGTACCGTTGGCCTGGGCCTGTCGGTCGGCAGATTCAACACCGGTAGTTCGCCTGACAGTTTTTGCTGCCAGTAGCGCCAGTGGCGCTCGCCCTCCTGACCGGCAAGCATAGCGGCCTGCCAGCTCACGTAGTCGGTAAATTGCGCTCCGGCTGATGGAAGTTGTACGGCCTGACCGGCCTTATCTGCGTTGTAAAGCAGGCGCAGTTCATCGATAAGGATGTTTAGCGACCACAGGTCAGCGATAATGTGATGGATGGTCAGCGAGAGAAGCGTCTCCTGCGCCGGGCGGATGTAAAGTTTCACACGCATGAGTGGCCCTTGCTCCAGGTTGAAGGGGCGGTTACCCTCGTCATCGAGCCGTTGTCGGAGATCGTCGAGGCTCCATGACGAGGCATCGATAGTCTCGATCTGCACTTCCCGACCCCTGGGCAGTTGCTGGACTGGCTCCTTGCCATTCATGGCGTAGGTCGCTGTGAGAATAGGATAGCGCCGGACGAGCGCCTGCACGGAACGTTGAAGCGCCGCTACGTCTACCGCGAAATGCAGGCGTGCTGTATAAAGGAGATTGTAGGCCGCGCTCTCGGGAGCCAGCCGGTACAGGAACCACAGGGCGCGCTGTCCATGCGAGAGGGGAGACGACTCCTCGCTTATCTTCTCGCGCAAGAGTTTTGCGAGGAGTTCTCTCTTTTCCTGGGCGGAAAGGGCGCCCGGTTTTCTGGTTATGTCTGTCACTGATCAGATCCTTCTTCCTGTACCATACGGCTAAGTAGATCATCTACCTCGCTATCCGAAAGTTGCTCGATGCTGGCAAGCAACTGCACGGCCTCCTGCTGGCTAATCGGCGCGTGCCCGTTCCCCTGCGGCGTCAGCGAGCCGAGCAACGTGTCTACCTCTTCATCTTGATCGAGCCGTGGCGGGAGTTGCCCGGCAGCCTGCGCATCCACCGAACCGTTGAGCGGTGTCTCCTGCGATTGTTGCTGTTGCTCGTCGGGTGTTTGCGGTGGCG
Organism: Ktedonobacteraceae bacterium; assembly: GCA_034438015.1. Taxonomy (GTDB): domain Bacteria; phylum Chloroflexota; class Ktedonobacteria; order Ktedonobacterales; family Ktedonobacteraceae; genus JACDAE01. The sequence continues at coordinate 19,768 of DAOTTD010000070.1, forward strand.
AGGTAGATGCAGCCTCAGATAACTGGGAACGCAACTCGCTGGCAAATTGTTGAATGCTCGGCCCCTGGAGGAACGTCACGATCGGGATATGCACGTTGAGCTCAAGTTCGATACGATTCTTTAATTCGATAGCCATGAGCGAGTCAAGGCCCAGCATCGTGAGCGAGTTCTCGACGTCGATCCTGGACGGCGGGATGCGCAGCACTGCCGCGACTTTCTCGCTGAGATAGGTCTCTAACGCTTGCTGGGCCTGTTGCGGGCTTGTGAACGGGCTTGTGAACCGCGCCCCTACCTGCGGGCTTGTGAATGGCTTCCCAGCATGGGGGTTTGTGAACGGCGAAGCATGCAAGGACGCCGTTTCGGTTGCGTCTTGTTGCTCGCTTGTATCCGTCTGCTCCTGTACCAGGTAGCGGAACAGCGGGAGATCGGTCAGTTGTGGATAGAACTGCTGTAGCTCACGCCAATCGAGTTTGAGCACGCCAACCTGAGCTTTGCGCTGTGGTATAAGCAGTTCTAACGACTCTAAAACTTGCTGCGGCGTGATGCGCTGGATGCCGTGTGTCTCCCAATATTCGTGTACGCGCAGCCCCTCCTGTGTCGCGCCAAAGCCGGTCCCGGAGACGGCTCCCCAGTCAATGCTGAGTGCTGGCTGTCCCAACGAGCGCGCATGATGAGCAAGGGTGTCTAGAAACGCCCCCGCCGCCGCGTAGTTGCCCTGGGCCGCCGAACCAAAGAGGGAGGCGCCGGAGGAGAACAGAACGAAGAAGTCCAACTCCGCATCTCGAAACAGCCTGTAGAGCTGCCAGCTCCCGACGACCTTGGGCCGAAACACCGCCTGCACGGCCTCGGCGTCCAGGTTAATTAAAGGCCGCACGAGCGACTGTCCTCGCTGGTCCTGCCAGACGGATGCCGCGTGGATAATGCCGCGAATCGCTGGCTGCTGCTGACGGCGAAGATCCTGCACAAAAGCACTCAGTTGCTGCTCATCCGCCACATCGAGGGAGGCGTAACGCACGGTGACGCCCGCCGCCTCCAGTTCGTGTATATTGGCAACCTGCTGCCCGATGCGCGTATCCGAACGCAGCGCGCCCCACTCTCCACGCGCGGGCAGCCTGGTGCGTCCCAGCAGCACGAGATGACGCGCGCCCTTCATCGCCAGCCAGCGCGCCACCTCGAACCCGAGTCCCCACAATCCCCCAGTGATCAAATAACTGGCGTCGGACCGTATCCTTGTAGGGGCGACCCTTGCGGTCGCCCTGTCGACGCTTGCTCTGTCGACGCTCGCCCTGCCCATGCTTGCTCTGTCGGCGGTAGGTGTGCTCGTCTTGCCCGGATCGCTGTGTACGAGGCGGGCGACGTAGCTTGCGCCGTGGCGGAACGCGATCTGGTTCTCGCGATGCTGGTGGGAGAGCACGGTGAGCAGTTGTGCCGCCGTCGCAACGTTATTCTCCAATGGGTCCGCATCAACCAGGCCGCCCCAGAGCTCGGGATGCTCGATAGCGCACGTCCTGCCCAGTCCCCACAGTGGCGATTGCGCGAGCGCGAGGGGGAAGGAATCGTTGCCGGTAGGCTGCGCTCCCCTGGTAACGAACCACAGGCGCGGCCTGCCCTGGCTATTGTGGACCAGTGCTTGCAGCAGGCTCAGCGCGCTGCCGGTGCCGAGCGGTTGATTCGTCTCCAGCGAGGCGGCATCCGTCTCATTGGGTGCCTGCATATCCAGGCTCCACAGGTGAATGACGCCATGAATTGAAGAGTTTCCACGCGCCGATAGCGCGGCGTCGATCACACGTCGAATCTGCTCAGGTGAGGCTGAATTGGCGCTATACTGCGCTCCCTGGTGTGAGACGTTATAAGTGTAACCAGGAAGGATGCTGATGCAGGTATCGCCACGGGCCGTCAGCAGCTCCGCTAAGCGCTCTCCCACGCCGCCGCTATCCATAAAGATCAGCCATGTGCCAGCCTGTGAAGGGAGCGGCGTGGCTTTCTCCAACGGTTCCGCTTCCCAGCGCAGCTCATAGCAGAATTGATCTACCGTTGAGGGAGCCGGACGCGTCGCAGGCGTCGAGCGCTGCAGGCGTAATCTAGAGGCTTCAATCAGGAGCTGCCCCTCCTCATCAAGGATCTGCACATCTCCTTCAAATACATCCGCATTCTGTGCCGTATCCACGGTGAGCCTGGCATGGCTCCAGACACTCTTCCCCGGTCGCCGGTGCAGGCGAAAGCTGCGCAGGCCAGTGGGCAGGTAGAGCGCCTCCTCGCCTGTCCCATCGGTCGTGGGCAGCGTCGCGATCAGCACCTGGAAGCAAGCGTCCAACAGGGCGGGATGGATCTGGTACGCGTCGGTTTCCTGGGCCAGAGTAGGCGGGATCTGAATTCTCCCCAGCGCCTCGCCAGCGCGCCGCCAGAGCTGCTCTATGCCCTGAAAGCTTGCCGCGAGCTGTATGCCGTGAGACTGCAATCGGCTATAGAATCGCGCAAGGTCGACCTCTTCCTGGCAGCGTGCCTGAATAGCGGGCAGATCGTCTGAAAATGGTGCATCCGTCGGTTGTGGGGACGCCTGCGAGGTGTACGCCCCGTTCGTATGCGCGACCTCTTTTGAGCCGTTTTCGCTGGCAGGTGGAAGGGTCGGGATGAAGGGTTGCGTGGAGAGCTGGTCGCGGCTCAACTCCTGCAGGCGCTCTACGTAGGGCAGGCTCTGCATCACAAGCTCGGCATCCAGGCCAAAGTCCATCTGGCACGCGATCTCGGTCACGCCGATGGCCTTCAGGCGCGCGACCACTTCGAGGCAGTCCTCAGGTGTTCCGAAGAGCACGCGCTGCGTAGAGATCAGGCGGTTGAACACAAAGTCGAGGTAATCCTTCATATCCTGCTCGGAGAGGCTTGCCAGATCGACCTTCTGCCCGCGACTGAACGCGATGGCGTTTACCAGGTAGGAGGCCGATTTGAGATATTCGCAGAAGACCGCCTTCGCCTTCTCAAGCACCGCGTCGGCGCTTTTCCAGACGAACGTGTGCAGCATGACCGAGACCTGCCCGGTGTTGGGATCATGCCCATATCTGGCGCGCGCCTCGCGATAGATTTGTAGACGTTCGGCCAGTTCGTCGACGCCGTTGTTGTACAGGTGCGTGAGCATGTTGGCACCGATCTCGCCGGCGCGCATGAACGTCTTCGGGTTCCCGGCAGCGGTAATCCAGGTGGGAAGCCAAGGTTGTATCGGCGTGGGATAGGTGCGTATGTCAACAAGCTTGCCATCGCCGCCCTTCACCTGTACCGCTTCGCCGCGCCACAGCCTCTGCACCGTCTCGATGCCGCGATACATCTCCTCGTTGCGGTCGTTGTAGCGTTCGGGAAAAAACACGAAATCGTTGGGGTGCCAGCCGGAGGCAAAGGAGAGGCCGACCCTGCCGCCCGAGAGGTTGTCGACCATAGCCCATTCCTCGGCGACGCGAATGGGATCGTGCAGCGGCATGACGACGCTGCCGGCGCGCAGGTGAATGCGCTCCGTCTCCCGCGCGATCGCGGCCTGCAGCACCGCCGGATTGGGATAGAGCCATCCATCCTGGGTGAAGTGACGCTCGGGGATCCACACTGATGAGAAGCCGTGGCGATCGGCGTACCTGGCGCTGTCGATCACCAGGCGATATCTGTCCTTACCCTGAGGCGCCGCGCTGCTCGCGAAAAAAATTAAGCCGAACTGCATATCCCTCTGGCTATTTAGCCTTGATACTGATTCCACAATGTCCTCCAAACGCCCTATTCTATACGGAAACAATCTCTCCGGTTGCGTGCAGTGCCCACTGATCGCGAGGCTGTTCCGGCGCACCTGGGGGATGGCTGGAGATGTGGAAGGAGATGTGCTTCTGCGCATCCGTGGAGAGTGCGATCTGCACTTTCTGAGCACCTTGTTCTGGCAAGAAGAGAATCTTCTTGAGTTCTATCTCTTTGAGAACGCGCAGCCCCTGTCCGAACGCTTCGAGCGCGGCGGCCTGGATCATTTCGATGTAGGCGGAGATGGGCAGAGCGATTGCGCCCTGGATGCGGTGATCGCTCAAATAGGGGAGCTGCTGCTTATCCAACTCGGTCTCCCAGACATGAATGCCGGTCGGATACGTCAGCTCCATGTGCTTGTCTAAGAAGGGGTGTCCATCCTTCTTGCTGTGCGGCTGCTCGTCAACGTACTGCGGAGTGGAAACGCGCTCTTCCTGTGTGCTCTCGATCCAGTAGCGATCGCGTTGGAATGGGTAGGTCGGCAGGGAGACGTGGCGGCGCACATAAGCACCGTCGAAGCCACGCCAGTCCAACTCCACGCCTTCCGTGTAGAGGACGCCCACGCTTTGCAGGAGAATGTCCCAGTCGTCGCGCTCTCTTTGTAGCGATGCCAGCCATGTCCCCGTATGCTCGGGCAGGCAGCGCCTCCCCTGACTCAGGAGCGTGGGCGTCGGTCCCAATTCCAGGAACAGGTCGTACCCCGCCCCGGCGAGCGAGCGCATCCCGGCTGCGAACTGCACGGCCTCGCGCGTCTGCTTGCGCCAGTAGTACGCGTCGAGAGTTTCGCCGGCCTGCATGATCTCTCCACTGAGGTTAGAGACCAGCGGGATGCGCAACGGTTCAGTATGAATTTCGCCTGCAATCTGCTCGAAGGCTGCAAGCATCGGGTCCATCAGGGGCGAGTGGAAGGCGTGCGAGACCGCCAATGGATGCGTGGTCACGCCCTCGGCCTCCAGTTGGCGCTGCACTGCCTGGACGGCTGCGCGCTCGCCCGAGATAACGGTGTTCCCTGGCCCATTGAACGTGGCGATCATCACGGTACCTGCGAATGGCGCGAGCATCGGCTCTAGCTGTGCCGGTTCGGTAAAGACAGCCAGCATCGTGCCACTTTGTGGCAGCTCCTGCATCAACCTGCCGCGTGCCGCAATCAGCTTCAGGCCATCCTCCAGGCTGAACGCGCCCGCCACGCACGCCGCCACGTATTCTCCCACGCTGTGCCCCATCACAACGCCCGGTTCTATACCCCACGAGTGCCACAATTCCGTCAGTGCGTACTCCAGCGCGAAGAGCGCCGGCTGCGTGTACGCTGTCTCGCTCAGGAGCGACGGGGTGCCCGGATCAGGATAGATCACCGCGAGGAGTGAACGATCGAGATAGGGACGTAGAAGCTCATCGCACCTGTCGAGCGCGCGCCGGAACACGGGCTGTGTGTCGTAGAGCTGACGGCCCATGCCCGGATACTGAGAACCCTGGCCCGTGAAGAGAAACGCGATCTGCGCACCTTCCCTGCGGGACGCCTTGCCGTTTTGGACACCCTGTGCCTGGCGTCCCTGCGCAAATGCTTTCAAGCGTTCGCGCAACTGCGTTCCCGAGCTGGCGCTAAACGCGACCCGGTGAGCGAAGTGGGCGCGCCCGCTATTGGCACTGAAGCAGAGATCCGCTAAAGTCGTCGTTGCATGATCTGCCAGGAAGGTAGCGTAGCGCCCGGTCAGGTCCTTGAGCGCCGTCTTGCTCTGCGCCGAGAGCATCAGCATGTGTGCGGGACGCTCGAACTCGTTGACGGGAACGATGCGCGTCGGAGCCGCCTCTACAATGATGTGTACGTTGGTGCCGCCGAAGCCAAAGGCGCTGACGCCCGCGATGCGGCGCTCGCTGATAGGCCAGGGGCGGCGCTCGCGCGAAATCTGGAATGAGGTCCCGGCGAGCGAGATGTGGTGATTGAGGTGGCGCAGGTTCAGGTGCGCGGGGATCTCCTCTTTGTGCAGGCTCAACACCACCTTGATCAGGCCCGCGATGCCCGCTGCCGCTTCGAGATGCCCGATATTGGTCTTGACCGAGCCGAGCACGCAGAGCTGTTCGGGCGCTCGCTCCTGCATCAGGATCGCCTTCAGGGCGTCGAACTCGATGGGATCGCCCAGCGGCGTGCTGGAGCCGTGCGTCTCGACGTAACTGACCTGGTTCGGCGTGACGTCGGCGTTGTGCAATGCCTGGCGAATCACCACCTCCTGCGATGGACCGTTCGGGGCGGTTAGTCCATTGCTGCGACCGTCCTGGTTGATCGCCGAGCCGCGAATGAGCGCCAGGATCGCGTCGCCATCGCGCAGTGCCTGCGAGAGCGGCTTCAGGACAACGATGCCACAGCCCTCACCGCGCACGTACCCATCGGCATCCTCGTCAAAGGTCTTGCAGTGGCCCGTTGCCGACATCATCTGGGCCTGGGAGAACGCGATGGACAGCTCGGGCGAAAGAATGACATTCACGCCGCCCGCCAGCGCCATATCACATTCGCCTGCGCGTATGCTCTGGCAGGCCATGTGAACGGCCACCAGCGACGATGAGCAGGCGGTATCTACCGCGATACTGGGGCCGTGCAGATCGAGGAAATACGACAGCCGATTCGCCGCGATACTATGCGCATTACCGGTCCCGACGTAGGCATCGATGAGCGCCGGATCGTGCTGGCTCAGTTGCGCATAGTCGTTGCTACTGATGCCCACGAAGACGCCGGTCTTGCTGCCGGCGACCCTGGTGGGCGCCAGTCCTGCATGCTCCAGGGCCTCCCAGGCGACTTCGAGCAGAATGCGCTGCTGGGGGTCCATGTGCATCGCCTCGCGCGGAGAGATGCTGAAGAAGGTGGGGTCGAAGAGGTCCACGTCCTGCAAGAAACTGCCCCAGCGCGTGTGCATCTTGCCCGGCGTTGCCCGGTTGGGATCGTAGAGCGCCTGCAGGTCCCAGCGCTCCGGGGGCACCTCTGTGACAGCCTCCTTGCCATCGTGCAATGACTGCCAGAAGCTCTCCGGGTCAGGCGCGTCGGGGAAACGGCAGCCGATGCCGATAATGGCGATGCTCTCGCTTGCCGTCTCGCGCCTGTTGTCTTCACGCGCGCTGCTCTCAGTATCGCTTGCTTCTCCAGCCAGATAGCGGGCGAGCGCATCGATGGTCGGGTAGTCATAGGCCAGTGTGGGTGGCACCTCGCGACCAAGTAGCGTTTCCAGGTCCGCTGACAGACCGACCGCCTGCACTGAGTCCATACCATAGTAGGCCAGGGGCGCGTGCATATCAATATCGTGCGGGTTGACCCTGAGCCGTTCCGCGATCTGCGTCACCAGCCAGGATTGTATCGTATCCTTCGTCCAGGTGGCGCGTTCCTGGGATTGCGCGCCTGTTGTAGCATCTTGCTCCACGTTGCGCTCCTCGGTCGCTACAAGTGGCAATGGAGTTTCCTCCACGCTGAGTGTCCATTCATAGACCGCATCCAGGCTCTTGTTGAGAAAGCCTTCTTTGCTCGCGCGGCGCTGTACCTTGCCGCTTGAGGTCTTCAGCATACTCGCGGGCTTGATCAATACTGCCGCGTAGAGCTGTAGTTCGTGCTGCTCCGCGATCGCCTGGCGCATGCTGCCGACGATCTCGTCCAGAGCGTCTTCCTCTCGGTCAGATGACGCGGAGCGTAGAGGCGTAGCCTCGTTTCTGAGCGAAGACGGAACTTTGCGCAGGTATTGGCGCTCTATCTCGGAGACAACGATGAGGCGCTCTTCACCGCCCGCTTCGACCGAGAAGGCGGCGATACCGCCAGTACGCAGCGCCGGGTGGCTCTGCTCGACCGTGCGTTCGATGTCTTGCGGATAGTGATTGCTGCCGCGAATAATTATCAGGTCCTTGAGGCGCCCGGTGATGTATAGTTCGCCGTTATGGATGAAGCCCAGATCGCCCGTGCGCAGGAATGGACCTTCTCCGCTCGCCAGGTAGGCCCTGAAGGTACTCTCGCTCTCTTCCGGGTGCTGCCAGTAGCCCTGTGCAATGCTGGGACCGGATACCCAGATCTCACCTACGCGGTCGGGCGCAAACTGTGTCAGCGCCTCGGCATCGGCGATGACCACTTCCTGTCCCTCCAGTATCGGCCCAAGACTGACCAGCGTGCGCGTACCCTCCGACCCGGTGGGCGCTTCGATCGCTTCGTTGTTTGCAAGCGCCGGACCGTCAAACGTCTTGTCCGGCGCTCCGTAGAGGCCGCCGCAGACAAAGAGGGTCGCCTCGGCGAGGCCGTAGCAGGGGAGAAAGGCTTCGCGCCGGAAGCCGCACGACGCAAAAGCCGCCGTGAATTGCTCCAGAGTTTCGGCGCGCACCGGTTCCGCGCCATTGGCAGCCGCCACCCAACTGCTCAGGTCCAGCATCTCCTTCTGCTCGGGCGTAATCTTGCGCACGCAGAGATCGTAGGCAAAGTTGGGTGCGCCAGTTAATGAGCCCCGCAGGCGCGAGATGGCCTGTAGCCAGCGTATGGGGCGCTGCAGGAAGGCGGTTGGCGCGAGGATGGTCGACTCGAAGCCCGCGTAGAGCGGCTGCAGGACACCGCCTATCAGCCCCAGATCGTGATAGAGCGGGAGCCATGTCACCAGGTGGGCCTCCTCTGGCTGTTTGCAGACACGCCCGATCAGCGCCGAGTTGTGCAGGAGGTTGCTATGGTTCACCATAACCCCCTTCGGCGTCCCCGTCGAACCCGATGTGTACTGCAGGAATGCCAGCGTTTCGCCTGTGATAGCGGGACGCCGCCACAGTGCGGCGCTCTCGGTTAGGAGCGTATCCGTGACCAGCACGCGCTTTTGCTGAAGCTCAGGGGCCAATGCCAGTAGCCCTTCGACGCGAGATGCCAGCGCAGAAGTCGTCAGTATGATCGATACCTGGGCATCGTTCGCGATGGCGCGAAAGCGTGCCAGGTTCCGATCCGCCTTTACTGTGGACGGAGGATAGACGGGAACTGCAATAGTTCCGCTATATAAGCAGCCGAAAAAGGCGGCGATAAACTCCAGGCCCGAAGGAAAGATCAGCAGAACGCGTTCGCCGCTTTTACTATACTCCTGAAGGTGCGCGGCGATGGCGCGGGCATGATAGTCTAGCGTGGCAAAGGTCAGAGCGTCTTTCTCAACTTCCCCATCATTGAGAAATGAGTAGATCCGCTTTGCTGGATAGTGGGCGGCCCGCCAGGCAAGTAGATCCACCAGTGTGGAATGCTCAAAAGGTAGAGCAGAAATATTTTGACTCAAAGGCTAACCGTTCCTCTATTTAAAAAAACGTGCATAGCCTGTCGTTAAATAGACCAGGAGATTTTAAAGATAACATCGTCTGATTACCTGCTTACTTTGTACAATAAAAAACCGTTCACTGTCAACCGTGAACTTGACGCGCTCAAAGGACGATCGCACAAAACAGGAGTGCACATTATATGTTCATTGTAGATTCTGGCTCTTTAGAGTGTCAACTCTTGATGAGAAGGTATACTCTTCCTGGTTCCTGCCTCTTTTTGGCCATCTGGTGCATATGAAAGGAGCATGTCGTGCATGCGGGCCGTAATGTCCTCAGATATGATATCTTTAAGAGAAAAGTCTTCAAACTTACTGGACAACAAACCGGAGCTTCAACAGCCGTAGAGTACGATAAGAATCAGGGCGCGCGTCCCGAGGACGAGGAACATCCGTCGATAAAAGATAGTAGTTATAGGAAAGGCAGGCCAACGATGACAAGAATATACGCTGCATTGGAGCAGGCACTGGCTGTCGCGCAGGAGCGCCACGGCGTATGGACGGTCGATTTGCAACTGGTAGGAAGCCAGCCGGAGTGCATTGCACTCGACACGCTCCGCCCACAGCAGGTGTACTGTGGTACCTTTGATCAAGGACTCTGGTGCAGTTCCGATGCCGGTGCTTCGTGGGAGCCCGTCGGCGTGGGGATCACGCACCAACATGTTATGTCGGTTGCTGTCAGTATCCATGAGCGTACTGATGGTTACGGAACAGTTTACGCTGGAACAGAACCCAGTGCGCTCTACCGTTCGCAGGACCGGGGTGCCAGTTGGCGTGATCTGGCGACGCTGCGTGAGCTACCCTCAGCTCCTCATTGGAGCTTTCCACCACGTCCCTGGACGTCGCATGTGCGCTGGATCACCGTCGATTCGCTGACGCCAGGGCGCATCTTTGCTGCGATAGAGGCCGGAGCCCTGGTACGCAGCCTCGATGGGGGAGACCATTGGGAGGATCGCAGGCCCGATGGCCCGTTTGATACGCATACCTTGCGCATGCACCGCCTTGCACCTGACCGCCTGTACTCGGCTGCTGGCGATGGCTTCATGCGACCGGGCAATGGCTTTGTGCAGAGCAACGATGGTGGAGAAAGCTGGTCTCGACCCGATGATGGCCTGTCGTTGCACTACCTCTGGAGCGTGGCAGTTGATCCCGCCGACCCTGACACTCTGGTGATATCGGCGGCTCCGGGTCCGAACCAGGCGCACAATCCAGCGAACGCGCAGTCGGCCATTTTCCGTCGCTCAGGCGCGGGACCATTCCAGCTTGTAACTGAGGGGCTGCCAGCTCAACGAGGAACGATGGCCGCCGTCCTGACGAGCAACGAGGCCGAGCCGGGCGTCTTTTATGCGGCCAATAATCATGGCATCTTTCGCTCACCGAACGCTGGCGTTATCTGGGAAGAACTGGCCATCCCCTGGCCAGACGGGATACGACTCGGACACATCGATGCTCTTGTCGTCGTGCCGGACTGAGCGCATTCAAGATCTGCTAGAAGGAAAACGCATCCCCTTCGTCAGGCCTGTAGCCCGCTTCAACTTGACTTTTTGGGTGCAGAATGTCTCTACTTAGTGCAGCCGAGCAAATAGCTTCTGGGGAGTGTATACTATATTGATTCATTCCATCCTCTCGGCGTATTGGTTTTCATGACGCGGGGTGTATTTGAATGAATCAGGCAGTCGAGGCAGACTGCTTGCGAGGAGACGCGTGATGAATATGCGAACACAAGTTGGAATCATTGGAGCTGGCCCGGCAGGCTTACTGCTCTCACACCTGCTCTCGCGAGAGGGCATCGACTCGGTCGTGTTGGAGAACCGGAGCCGCGAGCAGGTCGAATCGACCATTCGTGCCGGGGTGCTGGAGCAGGGCACGGTCGATCTCATGAACGAGATCGGCCTGGGCGAGCGGATGCGGCGCGAGGGCTTCGTGCATCACGGCATCGAGCTGCGCTTCGATGGACGGGGGCATCGCATTCCCCTGACCGAACTGGCCGGAGGGCGCTCAATCATGATTTATCCGCAGCACGAGATCGTGAAAGATTTTATCGCCGCCCGCCTCCAGCAAGGGGAGCCCATTCTCTTCAATGTCAGCGAGGTGTGGCCCTCCGACGTCTCTTCGCAGGCACCGCGCATCCATTTCGTTCACGAGCATGAGCAGGTCGAGCTGCACTGTGACTACATCGCTGGTTGCGATGGCTTTCATGGCGTCTCGCGCGCGGCCATTCCCGAAGGGCAACAGCGCGTCTATAGCCGCACCTATCCCTTCGGCTGGCTTGGCATCTTGATGCAGGCCCCTCCCTCGACCCAGGAGCTGATCTATACGTATTCCGAGCGGGGCTTTGCCCTGGTCAGCACGCGTTCGCCGCACCTGCAACGCCTCTATCTTCAGTGCGATCCCAACGATGATATTGCCAACTGGTCCGACGAGATGATCCTGGACGAACTGCAGGCCAGATTGGTGACGACTGATCACTGGCAATTGCGCGTGGGGCCGATCACGCAGAAAAATATCGTGGCGATGCGCAGCTTTGTCATCGAACCGATGCAATATGGCCGGTTATTTCTCGCGGGAGATGCCGCGCACATCGTGCCGCCAACCGGGGCGAAGGGACTCAACCTGGCCGTCGCCGATGTGCGTCACCTGGCCCGTGCGCTCACGTCGTTCTACAAGGAGCAGCGGTCGGACCTGTTAGAGGCCTATACCGCGACGTGTCTGCGGCGGGTGTGGCGCGCGGAGCATTTTTCCTGGTGGATGACCTCGATGCTGCACCGTTTCCCCAATGATGACATGTTTCAGCAGCAGATGCAGCGTGCCCAATTGGACTACACGGTTCGCTCACCCGCCGCATCTGCCAGTCTGGCCGAAAACTACGTCGGCCTGTCCTTCGATTGGTAGGCTGCTCATGCAACGACCAACCATGAAGCAAAAAACCTGTTCGATCCGTTCATCGCTGTCTCATCTGAGCTGAGGCAGACGAGTCAGGAGGAGCTATGAGTCATCTCACCATCGGCGACATCGTGCGAGGGGACCGGGAGATCTTCCCGCCCTATCTGTACGAAGCCTATCAATCCACACGACGCCGGGCCCCGCTGCTTCCCCTCATCGAGGTGCCCCTGACCCTCTCGGAGTTGACCGGTCCCGGTCCCGTCATCAGCGCCATCACCCTGGAAGATGCCGATCTGACGCGCAACGCCGGTACGGGTGGGGAGGCTATCGGTCAGCGCATCATCGTGACGGGCCGCGTGCTCGACGAGGGAGGCACGCCGGTGCCCAACACCTTGTTGGAGATCTGGCAGGCCAACGCCGCAGGTCGCTACCTGCACAAGCGGGACCAGTGGCCCGGACCCCTCGATCCCAATTTCCTGGGCATGGGCCGCTGTCTGACCAACAACGAGGGCGTCTATCATTTCCTGACGATTCGTCCGGGTGCCTATCCCTGGAAGAATCATCCCAATGCCTGGCGCCCGGCCCACATTCACTTCTCGCTGTTCGGTCCCTCCATCCGCTCGCGGTTGGTGACGCAGATGTACTTCCCCGATGATCCGCTACACTCCCTCGATCCCATCTTCAATGGCGTGCCGACCGAGGCTGCGCGAGAGCGCCTGATCGCCGCCTATGATCATAACATCACCGAGGAGGAGTGGGCGCTGGGCTATCACTGGGACATCGTGCTGCGTGGCACCACCGCCACCCCATTTGAGTCGAGGGAGGAGCAGCCATGAGCAAGCTGACCAGTTCGCAGACCGTCGGACCTTTCTTCGGGCCCGCGCTCTTGCGCGAGGATGCACGCCGTCACGTGCTTGTAGGGCCAGAGACGCTGGGCGAGCGCATTCGCATCGAGGGACGTGTCCTCGATGGCGACCGGCAGCCGGTGCCCGACGCCCTGGTCGAGATCTGGCAGGCCAACGCCGCTGGCCGCTACCACCATGCGGCAGATCAAGGACCGGCCCCGCTCGATCCGTCTTTCCTGGGCTTTGGTCGCAGCGGCACCGAGGAGCAGGGGCGTTACTGGTTCGAGACGATCAAGCCGGGTCCGGTGCACTTCGATGCTGAGCGGCTGCAGGCCCCGCACATCAACGTCACCGTGTTCTCGCGTGGGCTGCTCAATCACCTGATGACCCGGCTCTACTTTGCCGATGAGCCAGCCCACGCCAGCGATCCCATCCTGCAACACGTCCCCGAGGCGCGGCGAGCCACGTTGCTGGCACAGCGCCATCAAGAGGGCGCGCTCGTCGTCTACCGCCTGGATATCGTCATGCAGGGCCAGGGCGAGACGGCGTTTTTCAACCTCTGATGCTGGCCCACGATCCGCGCGCCCGCAAGGGATCAGAACTGGGAAGCACCGGGTTCTATCGTCAACATTGGTGAGGAAAGAAGGCCATTATGGTAGATAAACGTCTCTCGTTGCAAGAGGCCGTTGCCGAATATGTCAAGGATGACCTCTCGGTAGGTCAACGAGCGGATCAAGAAAGAGCAGGCTTTACCGCCTGTTCCTTTTCTTTCCCATGGCCCACACGCCCTCGTGTCGATAGATTTGGATCATCCATACAGCAATCCCTATCTCAACCATGGCAACGCCCATCCGAAACAGGCTGTACCAGAGAGGATCAGCATTGGGCAAAACACCGGCGACCTGCAAAAGCGTCACCGGGATCTGGAGGACAGAGCCGCCAAAGGCAACGAGCATGAGCCAGAAGACCCAGCGCCAATGACGCACGACACCAAGGATGAGCAGGGCGATACACGCGATAATGCCGACCAGAAACAGTGTTACAGGGACAGGGTATCGCTCAGCCGGAATAGTAGCCTACTCAAACGGTTTTGTCAAGAGAGGGATAGAACTGAAATAACACTCTCAGGTTCTCAGCCTCAATTCAGCTTTACCACAGGGGCAACTCATGTGATCACGGTATACTCATACTAGCCTTAAATAGAGCGTTCAGGTGAACGCGAGGCTGGATACCATCGAGGTATCAAGAAACTGTATGGAGTGTAGTATGCTGGCTATCCCCATCGATGAGTGGATTGTAGTACTGGGAAATTTCTATGATCAGTTCGGGTACCTCGTCGTCTTCGCGGGTACCCTGTTTGAGAACACCGCTCTCCTGGGTCTGGTCCTGCCTGGAAACTCTCTGGCCCTGTTGGGCGCCTTCTACGCACGCGAAGGGACGCTCAACCTCGGTTGGGTGATCTTCTTCGCGTGGCTGGGGACGGTCCTGGGCTATAACGCCGACTATCTGCTAGGACGTTACGCGCTGATCCACGTTATGACACGCTGGAGCAAGAGTAGGATAGGACGGCGCCTTCGATTAGCCGGACGGATACGGCTTGCACGCATGCTCCTTGCGAAACACGGTGGCAAAGCGATTGTGCTCTCGCACACGATCGGACATATGCGCTCTTTCGTTGCCCTGACCGCCGGGATCACCCGCATGAACTATCTACACTTCCTACTCTTTGAAGTGCTCGCCGCCCTGCTCTGGAATACCGCGTTTAGCCTGCTCGGATACATGATCGCAGGTGAATTTGAGCGTTTACAGACGATGATTGAACGATCGGGATGGGTGATGCTCGCCGTTTTCGCGCTGCTCTTTCTCGCGTGGCGCTGGTGGAGACGGAAGAGGACGAGACATAGCAGACGAAGGATCGCGGCGAAAAGGGCTGCGCAGGTACGCGAACAAGGAGGATAACAATATACCATGTATACTCGGCTTCAACAACTCATCGTGTGGCATAGCGATGCCATGCTGCCACGCTGGCGCCATCCGCTTGTGGGCTACCTCGTTGGCCTGCTTCTGGTCGGGCTTGGGCTTGGCGTAGGGCTTCTGGAAACGCAGTTGCTGTTCCCCCTCTCATTCCCCGGCGTGCTGCTCCTGTTCGCCGTCGTGATTGTGGCGTTCCTGTGGGGGGCGATGCCAGCCCTCTTTACAGTCCTTTTGAGCCTGCTCGTCCTTGATTATCTGTATGTTCCGCCCTTTGGAGCCCTCGGCAGCTACGGCTGGAGCGGTATCCTCCAACTCCTCACCTTCGCGGGCAGCGGCATCATCATTGCGATCCTCGCCCAGCAGCGCGAGGCTGCTCGTGTGAGGGCGCTGCTGGCCGAGCGAGAAGCGGTTCTACACGCCAACCAGCTTGAAGCGACCTTCGAGGCCATGAGCGACGGCGTGGTCGTCTTTGACAGGCAGGGGCAGGTGCTGCAAACCAATGCCGCCACCCGGCAGCTCTTTGGCCTCAGCTCCTTAGCTGTAAAAGAGAGGACCAGTGAAGGTCAGGATCTTCTGCTGCAGGCCGTGCAGCGCGACGATAAAGGGCAATTGCTGCCAGAAAAACGACAGCCTCTCTCCCGCCTTATGCGGGGCGAGGTTCTCACCGGGTCCAGGGCAGCTGACGTGCTGGTACGTACACCTGATGGGCGCATGATCGTGCTCAACATGAGCGGCGCGCCCATACGGAGCGAGGCGGGGTCCGTTGAGCGAGCGGTCCTACTCGCGCGCGATGTTACCGAGAGGCGGCGGCTTGAGAAACGCACTTCTGAGTCGCTGGAGGCGCTCCTGGCGATGGCGGAGGTATTCGTCCGCTTGCCTGAGCGTCTGCAGCCGGGTGAAGAGCTGCCAACGGCCCTGGAAGAGGCGCAACGCGTGGGACAGCGGGTGGTGGATCTCACCAACAGCGTCATCGAAAGTATGCACGTGACCCTGCTCTCGGTGGACCAGGAAGAGGAGCATGTCTATCCCGTTGCCTCCGTGGGATTCACGCCTCGGCAGGAGCAGCAGTGGCGTGAACGGCTCGCCGTGTTGCCTGCTCTGGCAAACCACGTAGGGGGCGAGTTTCTGCTGGCGCGGCTCAAGGCCGATATGGTATTGCTACTGGATGGTATGGCTCTGCCGATGCATACCCACGTTCTCCCGTATTATGTGCAGGCGGTGCTCTGCGCTCCCATCTGTGTAGGCGAGCGGCTGGTCGGGCTTCTGTGTGTGGACAACGGCAGCCGCGAGCATTCCTATAGTCGTCATGAGATCACCTTGATACAGACTATTGCGCGCCTGGCTGCCCTTGTGCTGGCGCGTGCGCAACTGCAGCGCGCACACGCCGAGGCGCGGGCGAACGAACTTGCCTTGCGTGAAGCCAATCATCGCATGGAGCAGTTCCTCGGCATCATCTGTCACGAACTCAAGACACCTCTAACCATCATGAAAGGGAGTCTTCAACTTGCGGAACGTAAGGTGAAGCGGCTCGTCTCCGCAGAGGCACTGCCGCCCGACGAGATGAGGCGCTTCGCACCCGTGCAGGCGCTTATGGAACGTGCGAGGAACCAGATCATCGTTCAGGATCGCCTGGTGAACGATCTCTTAGATACCTCGCGGGTGCAGGCGCATACACTGAGACTCCTGCTGGCCCCCTGCAACATTGTGAGCGTTGTGCAGGAAGCGGTCGAGGACCAGAGGCAGATCAACCCTGCACGCACCCTGAATGTGCAGCTCTCCGCTCAGGAAACGGTCAACGTTCACGCCGACGCCGATCGCCTTGTACAGGTGGTGACGAACTACCTGACCAACGCACTGAAGTACTCTCCCTCCGATCAACCGGTGGACGTCTGCCTTTCCACAGAGGGAGCCGAGGCCCGGATATCGGTACGGGACAGAGGGCCAGGCTTGCCACCTGAAGAACAGGAGCGTATCTGGGAGCGCTTCTACCGCGTACCGGGCATCGACGTGCAGGGCGAGTCCGGCATCTCGAATGTCGGATTGGGAGTGGGACTGTACATCTGTCGGACGATTATCGAACTGCATGGTGGGCAGGTCGGGGTACAGAGTCATCCAGGGGAAGGCTCGATGTTCTGGCTCGCGCTGCCTCTTGCCAGGCAAGACGGCACGGATGAACTAGAAGAGCTGCGAGGATGATCTTTCTAACAGATACTTTCAGGTGGGGGGATAGCGCGGGCGCGCAATTGAGCGCGTCCTGCAGACGGCATGGCAGCCACTTCTGATCATCCGTCGACACCATGTGTGAGGCGACTCTTCAGGACTCCTCGCCGCGACGCCACCCACACCAAACCGCTGGTGAAGCGCCTTTGGCGCTGATGAGTCCTGAACAGTTAAGGATGAGATTAACCTTGACGACCATTTCCGATGAACCGACTCGCGACACGCTCTGTTTATGTCTCCTCCGTGCGTGCAACGAAGTGCATCCCCTCGGGGCCTTCCAGCGAAAAGGTGTCGCCATCTCCCGGGGCAACGTCAATGAGGAACTGGGGCTGGCGCCAGCGCTCGTACTGCTCCTGGTCGATATAAAAGGGACAGCCCTCGATTTCTCCCAGCAACAGGTCGTTGGGACCCAGAAGCAGATCGCCCTGCTGCAAGCACATCGGGGAGCTGCCCTCACAGCATCCCCCCGACTGCATGAAGATGAGCGGGCCGTAGCGGGCTTTGAGCCCCACGATCAGATGGCGGGCCGCCTGCGTGGCGTTCACGCTTACCCTCATCATCCTCCTCCTAGAAGAATCCCAACGGTTTGGGATCGTAACTGACCAGCAGGCACTTGGTCTGCGAGTAGTGCTCCAGCATCATGCGGTGGTTCTCACGACCCACCCCGGAGACCTTGTAGCCCCCAAAGGCGGCATGGGCAGGATACTGGTGGTAGCAATTGGTCCACACCCGGCCCGCTTTGATCGCTCGGCCCATCCGATACGCCCGCGACAGGTCGCGCGTCCACACCCCCGCCCCCAGTCCGTAGAGCGTATCATTGGCGAGCGCCAGTCCTTCGGCCTCATCCTTGAAGGTCGTCAG
>DAOTTD010000071.1:0-19504 GCA_034438015.1 Ktedonobacteraceae bacterium
CAGCATCAGTGAGCCTCCTCTCACAACTCCTCTTCTCCCCTTCTCTTCTCTTCTCCCACCAATTTCCCCTTTTTGTCACGCCCTCAAGCCGCTTCACAGGCCCGTTTTGCACCGCAAACTAGTACTATTGAGGGTAATAACTTCGGCGTCGGCCCCGCCATCACAGGTAACAGCACCAACGGGACTGGCGTCGTCGCCCAAAGTACCAACGGCATCGGCTTGCATGCTGTTGGCGGAAGAACTTCTCCCACCTCGAATCCTGCTGCTAGCCTGGCTGCAATCCTTGCCGAGGGCGGGGATTTTATTGGCATACAGGCTGCCGGTGCGGGAGGCATCACCCCCACCCAGCCCTCTATCCCCCCGGTAGTAGGTGCTGTCGTTGCCTATGGTAGTCCGGGCATCTTTGTCCAAAACAACACCCCTTCTGGTCGAGGTTTCGCCATGCACATTGTTGGCGGAGGAACCAGTCCCTCCGACACAACTCTCTTCGGACCAAGCGTTCCTCTCTTTGTCGAGTCAGGTAGTGTCGATTCAATTTTCAGTGACGGCATCGTCGGCCAAAGCCCCGCTTCCGGCATAAGGGGCATCTGCACCTCCGCTGTCGGTGACGGCGTCTTCGGCTCCAGTGTCGACGGTACTGGCGTTCGCGGCGAAAGTCAGAATGGCAATGCAGGAGTTTTTGATGGTTTCGTCGTGGTGACCCGCGATCTGACGGTTGATGGTTCTGTGACGAAAAAAGGTGGGGGCTTTCTGATTGATCATCCTCTAGACCCTGCGCACAAGTCCCTGCTACATTCCTTTGTCGAATCGCCTGATATGAAGAACATCTATGATGGCGTCGTGATGCTCGATGCCCAGGGGGAAGCCGAGGTGACGCTGCCCGCCTGGTTTGACGCGCTCAACACTGATTTCCGTTACCAACTGACGGCCATGGGGTCTGCGGGACCTGACCTCTACATCGCCGAGGAAATCAGCGCCAATCACTTCAAGATCGCTGGGGGCAAGCCACATATGAAAGTGAGCTGGCAGGTGACTGGCATCCGTCAGGACGCCTGGGCCAGGGTGAACCGTCTTCCTGTGGAGCAAGACAAACCGGCTCAGGAACACGGCTACTACCGACATCCAGAACTCTACGGGGAATCCGAGCAGAAGAGCATCGCACGGGTACGCTATCCAGAGCCGGAAATCCCTGTGCTGCCGAAAGAGTAGCGTAGGGCAGACTTCGCCGCAGGGTCATGCCTTCCATGCAGAGGGAGTGCAACTGGAACCCTTACGATGTTTGCCTCGGTCAAATCCACGATGGGGAAAACAAGAAGCATACGATGAATTAAGCACAAAAGGAACGTCAAAGAAAGAGGGAGTATCCATGTTCACACACGGCGATATTCTTGGCGAATCAGACTTTAATGTTACTGACGATGGCGATATCCTCATTGAGGGCAAGATCGATCAAAGTGATCCTTTTCATAAGAGCTCGGTGACGCTGGTTAGCAATCATGGATCGGTGACCATCACAGGCAAGATCGATGGTGGGAGTCGTGTTACCTTGGCCGCGGCTGGCAATATCCAAATTGGTACAGTAGGTGGTGACGGCGACCGGAAGATCGATGGCGGGAGCAATGTCAGTGTGAACGCTGGCGGCTTCATCAGTCTTGGCAACAAGATCGATGGCGGGAGCAATGTCAGTATGAATGCTGGCGACTCCATCAGCATTGGCGACAAGATCGACAACGGTTCGACTACCGTCTTGTTAAGGGCAGGCAAAGGCATCGACATCGGAGGCAAGATCGACGGCGGGGCGACTGCTCGATTGTCGACAGGATCGGGTAGCATTCACATCCACGATAAGATCGATGGGGGTAATACACGTGTCACGTACTGGCCGCCGAACAGCCTTATCGTGGATAACGGTGTCCAGGATGGCGCGCGCGTAATAGAAGCACCTTCGTAGTCGTCGGGGTCGGCGGCACGGACTCCGTTTGGCTTTGCTCGTGATAAAACGACACAATGGACACATTCGGAGACCATTCCATTTCAGGGATAAACCAGGCAATCAGTTTGCTCCCATTCTGGAGTCCTACCACCGTTGTTCACCCTTCATATCTTTGCGGGTGACGGTCAAATAGCCGACAAAGCCGATGATCAAGATCGTCAAAACCAGGGCAACCTTTGTATCACCCAGCCCCAGACCACCCAGAGATGGCTTTCCAAACCAGTCAGCAAACGAAGCGCCTAGTGGCCGAGTCATGATATAGGCAAACCAGAAGGCCACAACCTCGTTCAGACCAAATAACCGGTAAGCCAGAGCCGGGACAGCAAACAAGACGGCAAACAGCACCCCTGAGGAGAAGTACCCCAAACCCAGGGTTGCCGCTGTCAAGTCACCTGCAGCGGTACCGATGCATGAGGGGAGGGCAAGAGACAGAAGATCGACGCTTTGCGTGTGAATATACTCACGGAGACTGGCAAGATTGTCGCCGTAAAACAAGGTGTTCTCAGTGATCGGCTTTGCGTTTGCCACGCCCCCCTTCGTGTCATAATTTTTCTTCAGCAGTATAACATAAGATGAGCGTGGCATATAGAGCGTAGCCTGTTTAGGTTTTTTTGTTATTTCTGATTCTTCTCTCAATTTAGCTACGAACAATAAGGCCATAAGCGAGCAGCAAGGCTGCGAAGGCCAGCAACAGCGCACCAAGTATCGTGATTATGTTTCCTGCGGAGAGCCTTCCAGGCTTGCCTGCAAGCATGTGCAAGAAGAATCCTCCCGATTGCGCGAGAACACCGATCAGAAGCACGATACACGCCACCAGCTTGAGACCGCTAGAGGTCCCAGCGTCCTTGTTGCTTGACTTTTGAGCGCCTTCGTGCTAAACAGAAGGCGATATAGTTGTTTTTTGTGCGTTAGAAAGGCAAAGAGACGTATGGCTGATGCGCAGGTTGTAGTTAAAAATAATGAGGCGGCAAATCGCTACGAGGTAGAGCTTGAGGGGCAGACCGCCGTGTTGATATATATTCGTGAGGGGAAGCAGATTATCTTTCTGCATACGGGTGTGCCACCGGCATTAGAGGGGCATGGCATCGCCAATAAGCTTGCACAGACCGCGCTGGATGACGCGCGAGTAGATGGACTCGTGGTGGTGCCCGAGTGTCCGTTTGTTGCCTCGTACATCCAGCGTCATCAGGAGTATCTTGACCTGGTCCCAAAGGGAGAGCGTGCGCGCCTGCTGCGAGACTGAGTGTTCTCGTTGTGCAATGGAGGAGTGCAATGGGCCTGAACGTCTGTCCCGCTGCAATCGTTGCGGCGCCCGCTGAGGTAGTCTGGCAACTCCTGCAACCGGCGCGTTTATCGGAGTGGGTCGATGGGCGCGTTGAGGGTCCGGTACCGGAGGGGCCACCATTTGTCGGTCAGACCTTTTCCGCCGTCTCAAGGGCCTTGGGGCGCGACTGGCGTGCGGATTTCAAGGTAGAGAAGGTCGATGTTGCGCGCCACCAACTCGCCATGGACGTCAGATTTCCGTTCGGTATGCTGTTGCACGAGCATCTCTCCTGCATGCCGATCGACGCGAAATCGTGCCGTGTGCAATATGGCTGAGACTTCGTCTTCCCGCCAGGTTGGCGCGGCTGGTTGCTTGAGAAGTTTGGGGCAAAGACCTTTGCCGCCAGCATTGAAGATTCGTTGCAGCGGCTCAAGCGCACCGCTGAGGCAGCGTATCGAGCATCGCTTGAACGGACGGATGGGTGATGGGCTACGTCGTACATTTGCTTAGAAAATAGCTTTCGCGAATTACAGTTCTGTAATAATCGCATTTTTTGCTGCCAGGACCCTACACAACGGTATACTTCTATTCTAGAATGGGGAATATCAGAGTGAAGGAGGCAGGCGCCCACAATGAGTGAACAAGACAACCTTAAGGTCGTGGAGAGCTTCTGGCAAGCATTCGACGTGTTAGACTTCGATGCTGCCGGAGCGTTACTGCACGACGACTATCTGGAGGAGTGGCCGCAGTCCGGCGAGCGTATTCGTGGAAGGGCAAATTTTGTTACCATCAATAAGTTATATCCCGACCACTGGCACGTGACCATCCTCAGGATGATCGCGACCGGCGATATCGTCGTCTCTGAAGTGAGGCTTGAGCACAAGGACGAACTGGTCTTCGCCATCTCGTTCTTCGAATTTAAGGATGACAGGATCTATCGCGAGACAGATTATTGGCCTGAACCTTACGAACCACCAGCCTGGCGGTCTCAATGGGTTGAGCATTCGGAGAGGATATGAGCAGAGATAGAGATGGAGTACTCATCTTTTTTGTCATATAATGGAGTGGGCGCGGATTCTTGGGTACGAAGAAGTGCACGGAAAAGCGCCTGACGGAAATAACTACGGTTGTAGTATGCAAGAGGAATGTAGTCCTGGTAGTCAGTTACAGCCTATTGCCGATGATCATATGCTAACTTCCCGTAGAGGCTTCAAAATTGAGAGAGAGCTCTTCGCAAGAAGGTTAGCATACAGGAAAGGAAGCTTCAATGCCAGAGCATGTTTCAAGTCCCGTTCGCTCGTTGGGCGTGCTGACGGGCGGTGGTGACGTTCCTGGACTGAACGCGGCCATTAAGACGCTTGCTTATCGAGCGGAACCGATGGGCATTCGTGTGATTGGCCTGCGCGCGGGCTGGGAGGGTATCACCTTTCTGGATAGGTCACTGAAGTACGAAGATCTTCTTTTTAACGAAGCTGATCCGCAGAGTTGGGCACGTGGCTATGTTGAGCCGCTATCGCGTTTAAACACGCGCAACATCGAACGCGAGGGTGGGACGTTTTTACAGTCCTCGCGCACCAACCCGGCCAATACCAAGGTAAGTGAGCTGCCGCCTCACATGGCCGCGCTCGCCGATGGTCGCAAACCGAATGAGAGAATCGACCTCACGCGCGAGGTCATCGCGAACATGGAGTATTTAAAGCTAGACGGCCTGGTAGCGATTGGCGGAGACGATACGCTGAGCTATGGTGCTCACCTGGTTGGGCAGGGCATCCCTGTCTGGGGTCTCCCTAAGACGATGGATAACGATGTTCCTGGCACCGACTACTGCATCGGCTTCCAGACTGCTATCAGTCGCGCGGCAGAGTTCATCAACCGCATTCGTTCGACCGCTGCATCGCATCGCTCGACGTTCCTGTTTCGTATGTTTGGCCGTGATGCCGGTTTCACCGCGCTGGAGACCGCAATTGCCACCTGGGCCGATCGCCTGCTGATCCCAGAGGTGGCCGCCAACATCGACAGACTCACTGAACTGATAGAGTCGGACCGGCGCAACCCACAGAACTATTCGACGGTCGTGCTCTCAGAGGGAGCGAATCTGGGCGTTCCGGTACCAGAGATCGGCCCGGCGGATGCCTATGGTCATCGTAAGAAGGCCAACGTCGCCGAGTTCCTGGCCGAGCAGCTCGCCTCGCGCATGCCTCATGTGCGCTTTGTCCCCGTCGACCTGACCTACTTCCTGCGTAGTGGCGAGCCGGACGCTTACGACAAGCACATGGCTATCTACTACAGCAATTTGATCATGAGCATGCTAGAGAAGGGGACGTACGGCGTGATGGCGGCGCATCGCGACGGGAACTTTATCTGCACCGATATTCCCAGCAAGAAATGGCCTGCGCGTCGTGTAGATCCCGCCGACTATCACGATACACGTTACCGTGCTCGCTTCGAGCGCATCACCGGTCCCTATCTCCCGCAACCGGAAGTCTAGCAGGACGCGCAGGACGATCGTTCTTGATCGGCCTGCCGCCTCTATACTGACGTGTCCTCCCTTGCTGCCAGCATCTTCACCTTCACCAGCGTCTGGCCGCCACTTGTCTCTGCAGGCATGCGTCCCACTGGTTGATGGCGACCCGCCACAGCAAGTGCCAGTATGTACTCTCCCGCTTTCGCAGTACGTTCCATCTGCATGGTGAGGGTATAGATACCTGGGATGTCTGTCGCGTGAAGATCCGCGATAGCCATATGGGATGCATCAGTGAGGTTGTTTACTGCAAAGTTGCTCTCATTAAGATGCGGAACTCCTGATCCATTGGTGTCTGTGACAGATACGGCTACTACGAAATGTGAGGCGGGAAGATGCTGTTTTTGGGAAAGTGCTGTAACGATATATCTTGTCATATCCTGCCTTCTTTCTCATCAAGGGCCTTTCTCTTTCATGCTCATGGAGATACAAGAGGAAACTACATCGAGAACGAAGTTAAAGGGGTCGACTACGGCTCTATTCTTTTTTGCCTGTGCTTTAACTTACAACCGTGGTTGTAAGTTAAAGCACAGGTATATCCGAAGGTGAAAGGGCACTACAATAATATCGTATTACGATATTATTGTAGTGCAGCGGAGAGAGAGTTGTCAAGTGAAGCAGGGTGATGTCAGGGCTTTTTGAAGTACCGGTTCTACCGGGAGAGCTTGCAGCACAACAAAGACAACGCCTTTTCTGGATGTGCGCAAAAATGCCGCATTTGGGAAGCCACGTTGCGAATCTGTAGCCAATCCATCAAAGCAAGGACACCTCCATTGAGTGCGGCTAATACTTCGGGCGCACCAGTAATGCGTACTTGGCTCGCATCTTCCTCTAAGGTCACATCTCGACGGTAATGCAAACGATTTTCGACGCGCCAATGCGCCTGCTGCAAGGTGAGAAGACGAGAGGCATTGGCTTTCTTTCTCGGCAGATTCGTCACCCCATAGACAATTTCTTCCCGTTCTTTTTCCCCCTCCTTAACAGAGCGTCGCAAGCGAAACACCTGTGCCATTCCAGCCCATTGGGTCCCAAACCATTCATTCATGTGGGTACTGGTCCAAATCTCGCGGATTTCCAAGCGACCATGCCCTTTTTGAACGCTTTTGGCGTACTGCCACTCTTGTTGATCGGCATCTTTGTCTTCAAAAAAATCCGCGAGATCCTGATACATTTCTGGTTGATTCTTTTTCACTATAGTCAGATAATACCCACCATACACATGCACACTGCTACACCACGCTTTTTGCGTGTGCATGGCATCGGTACTGATAATACATCCTTTTACCAGTGCCGGGTGTAATAATGCAGCGGCGGCACTGATCTCATTTTCTTTGCTCTTCACCGCTCTCTGGGTCAAGACAATCCCGCTTTGACACTCATAGAACGACAAAAGATGCACGGATGGTTGCCCTTCTTTCTGGTGTCCGAGTGTTCCGCGTAAGGTTTTTCCATCCATTGCTACCTGGGTGAGCGTTTCTTCTTGTTTTTGTGTCTGCAATCGACCAGGTTCCGTTCCGCACTGTTCCACTGCTCTTGCTTTTATGATGACCTGTGCTATCACTTCTGCTACCTGTTGTCCACTACAACGCGCCAAGGCATAGCTATAGGTTGAGTTGGTCGGAAAATCTTTCGGCCACTGCAATTGCTGCCGCAACGGCTTTTTCCTTTCCTTTACCCAATCTACTACCCCGCTGATCGTTGTTTCTCCTGCCAGTTTTCCCAGCATCAGTAACGTCAAGAGCAGTGCTAAGGGATAGCTTTTCCCTCGTTTTTTGCGCCCATCGGTTACTTGCTCAAAGGCTCTATACAATGAGGCCGGGTCTATGCAGAGTCCTTCGACCGCTTCTTTCTCCACTTTGTCAAATATGGTAAGGTACATGCAAGCCAGTTCTCGCTTTCTTTAGGAGTGTTTTATGATTTTCCTATTCTAGCAAGAACTGGCTTTGTTTTCCTCTCTTTCGGGTACTTCAAAAAGCCCTGGGGTGATGTCGTCTCTATCGATTGAGGGAGTTCAGCCAGAAAGAAGACCGCTAGCTTTCACACGAGCGGCCCTTCTTGCTCAGCCTTGCACCTCGTTCCTAAAAATAACCTTGCAGCTCTGCAAAGCGAGAGAGGGTCAGGAGTTGACCTGAGCTAGCAGAAGCGACCTCTTCATGCTCCAGTTGCCACGTATGCGGATGAGGAATATAGACTGCGTTAAGTCCGGCAGCCAGGGCTGGATTGATGTCTGAGCGGGGAGAGTTGCCGATCATCCAGGTCTTTCGTGGATCGAACTGCAATTGCTCGCGTACCTGATGATAGGTGGCGACGTTTTTTTAACGTGTCATCTGCATCGATAAGTAGTTGCATGTGTCTCCTCTTCTCATCATTCTATCAGTGAGCAACTGGCCTGATTCAATCGTAAGAAGCATACGCCAATTGTAAGCGCTGCCCAAGCTCGTGTTTCTTCTCTTCCGGGAGGAAGGCGGCCTGCAGCGCTGAGAGGTTGCAGCGCAGGAAGTGCTGCCTGTCCCAGCCGAAGCAGTGATGGAGTTGCTCGTACTCCTGCCTGAGCGTAACCGGCGTGATCATCCGCGTGTCGGTGCTCACGCCCAGCGAAAGGCTCTCACGGTAGAGGCGATCGATAGGGTGATCGGCATAGGTCTCGTATATATTGGTCTGGATATTCGACATGGGACAGATCTCAAGATGGATCTGTTCGGCGCGCAATACTGCCACCAAGGCCGGGTCCTCGCTACTGCGCACGCCGTGACCGATGCGCGTGGGACGGAGATGCTTGAGTGTCTCCCACACGCTCTCGGCCCCACTCGCCTCTCCCGCGTGTGCCGTGCGGAAGATGCCCTGCTCGATAGCATAGTGGAACGCGGGAATATGCGCGTCGAGAGGAAAGCCGGCCTCATCGCCAGCGAGATCCAGTCCGACCACGCGGGTTCCACGAAAGCGCTGCACCAGATGTACCGTTTGCATGCTTTGTTCAGGCGAGTAGTGGCGTAGGGCGCACAGGATCAACCGTGCCTCAATGCCAGTAGCCATGCTCGCCTCGGTCACAGCAGCCTCCACGTTGGACACGACCTCTGCCGGCGTTAAACCCTGCTCGGTATGCAGCAATGGCGCGAAGCGAATCTCGGCGTAGAGTACCGAGTCGCGCTGAAGCTGCTCGAAGAGATCCTTGACGACCATGCGCAGGCGATCTGCCGTCTGCATCAACGCGATCGCCCTGGGAGCGCGCGTCAGAAAATCGGCCAGGCTGGCGCATTTCGTCGGCGCGACAAAATCGCGCAGATAGGCCTCACGCGTAATGGAGGGATCGATCTTTGCGACCACCTCGTAGCTTAAAGAACAGTCTAGATGAAGGTGAAGTTCGATTTTTGGGTATTGTAACATATTCTAAACAATATAGCCAAATGTAGACAAACGTGGACTTTTA
This sequence comes from Ktedonobacteraceae bacterium, assembly GCA_034438015.1. Classification (GTDB taxonomy): domain Bacteria; phylum Chloroflexota; class Ktedonobacteria; order Ktedonobacterales; family Ktedonobacteraceae; genus JACDAE01. Next base: position 9,206 of record DAOTTD010000071.1, read on the forward strand.
TTCCACATTTCAGGGGTAGAAATACGGAGAGGAAAGCCCTCTCCACTGACTATTTATCTCGTAGTGCTTCTGGTAGATCAGAGGCATAGAGGTGAAATGAGTAATGTAAGCGGTAGATGTCTCCACGGTCAGTAAGGAATTGTACCTCTAGTGGATGACCCTCATGGTCAAATGACCTTCTCACGATTTTAAACATGAATGTGGGATCATCAAAGGACAGTCCGAACATTGCGCGTTCTACGGTATTTGCTGGCACGATATCTACTGTCTCGGTACACCAGAAAGGTTTCTTCCCAAGTTTACGTAGTAACTCATAGATATCACTATCAGGTTTCTCAAGCTCTGGCATCATTTCGACGAACCAGAAGGGAAGATACTGATCGTTAATGCATACAACGGTTTCTTTATCACGACGTTGCAGGTTTCGATGAAAAATGACCTTCTCTCCTTCTGCAATATCGAGCAGACGGGCAACCTCTGGATCAGCATATTCGATCTTTAAGAGTAGCGTTTCTTTGTAGGCTGGATATCCCCCCTTTCCGACATCACTGACAAAATCGCCGTGCCGCGTTGTGAGCATCCGATCTCTTATCTTGATGTCTGCAACGCGATATTCCCCTAGTGCGGCGCTCGTTGCTCGTGTTTTCTTCTTGACGGGGAGAACTTTCACTAACCCTTCTATCGCAAGGCGACTCAAGACATTCTGAGCGCCTGTGTTGCTCACATGGTACGTTTGCTCTATTTCTCTTGGAAGAATGATCTGATCGGCCTGACACTCTCCAAGCAGGATTTTTCTTCGTACCTCAATGTACGCCTGACCTGTTTTACTTTTCTCTCGTAGTTCTACAGGTAGTGTTTCTAGTAGTTTATCCTGCGACAATATACGCATATTTGTTGTTTTTCTCCTCTAGTTATTGTTGACGAGTTCGAGTAGCCGAGTGATCTGCATGGAGATATCTCGACTCAGTTTCTCGATTAACCCACGCCCTTTGCTTTCATCAGCGTCTTCAGGTGCGCCCCAGATACCCTGTGCTGTTACTGCATACGTACCAATAGCTTGCAAGACTGGTTGTACCTTTGTAGGGCTAATGTGAGGCTCACAATGTGCTGCTTGAGGAATAGGCTCTTTTACGAGATCAGGCCAGTATGCACGGATGATAGCCGTCTCAATAGCACCGGCATGAATATCTTTTGCGACCGTCATACCGCTTGCATCCCATGCCTTCCCGACCTGGGCGACAGAGGGAATAGCAGCACAAGGAAGAGACTCTGTAGCAGTAATTTCCGTTGCTAATGCTCCTAAAAGATCGTTACCACCGTGCCAGTTCAGAAGCACTAACAGGGAAAGCGTTCCCCAGGATTTTAAACTTTGGGCAACATTGTGGACAAAAGCAGAGACGGTGCTGATGTCAAGTGCAATTGTCCCTAGCCCTCTATGTTCATAGGAACAAGAAAAGGGCAATGAGGGAAGCAGTACAGCATCTTCTGAAAGCAAGTTTGCAACTTGCTCTGCAAGCAATGTTGCTATTCTCAGGTCCGTGTCGATGGGCAAGTACGGGCCATGCTGCTCACAACTTCCTATTGGGAAAAGAACAATGCGGCGTCTCTCTGTCTGAAAGCGTGGTGCAGGCTGATCTGTAAACAAGTGAAACCATCCTCCATATGAAATGATATCAATCCATATTAAATTATATCGGTTGTAGCTTCTAATTATAGCACCGTAGAGCGACTATCATCAAAAATTTGCTATAGATTAATATTGATTTTGGGAAACATCTGTGGTATTCTTGAAATGTGATTGATATTGTTAATCGTGAAAGATGTGGTCTTTTATGGACAACGATGCTTGTACAACGTAAGGCTGAGAGAAGCCTACAAGACTGGCCGATGCGCTAACACCGGCCAATTGATAAGCGTCTAGCCCTAGTTAAGAAAGCCTAGACACTCATCCCTCACAGTATGGGACTGAGACTGTCTAGCGTCAAGCACAAGAAGGAGCTTGAAGCAGGGTGAACTATACCGAAACCGCTAGCGTTAGTACCATGTCTCCTTACTCTCCGCTTTACTTAAGCGTCCTGATTTTCAGGAAGGGCTGCGTGACGGACAAGAATGCTTTCAAGAAGGCATGTTTTGTGAAGATCGTGACAAAGCCTGGAACGAAGATGCTATCGTTCAGTTTGTAGGAGAAGAGTTATCCGAACGAAAATACCGGCGAGAGCAACGCATCGATCAGGCAATGGGATATCTCTCGCTCTCCTACTTACACCATCTTGGCTTTGTCATCAGTTACCTTGATCAGGCACTTGCAGCAAAAGGGCAGTAAGTCAGCAAGGAGGGCGGCATCATGCAACTGACAGAACAGCACGTTATCAACCGAGCCGATCCGCGTTACGACGTGATTGACGCCGCTGCCTTCGCGTCTAAGAACCTCTATAACGCCTCATTGTACGAGATGCGTCAAGCCTTCTTTACTGATGGTATCTCTCTCAACTACCATGAGATCCAGCGTCGTATGCAGTCCCATGAGGCGTACAAAGCGCTACCAGCAAAGGTGAGTCAACAGATTTTGATATTGCTTGCCAACAATTGGGAGTCCTTCAAAGAGGCAAAGAAAGCCTATGAAAAAGACCCGTCCAGGTTCACCGGACAGCCACGACTTCCCAGGTACAAGCACAAAACCGAAGGCCGGAACATCCTTGTCTACACTGTTCAGGCAGTGAGCAAAAGAGGGTTGAAGAAAGGACTCATTCAACCCTCCATGCTGCCTATCGAGGTACAAACCAAGCAAAAAGACTTTCATCAGGTTCGCATCGTTCCTCGTAACGGTCATTATGTGGTCGAGGTAGTGTACAGCAAAGAGCCGGTGCAAGCAAAAGTAGACCCCTCTTTCTGTGTAGCAATTGATCTAGGAGTCACGAACGTAGCGGCGATAACATCAAACCGTGTGGGTTGGGTACCCCAATTGGTTAACGGTCGTCCGATTAAAAGCGTGAACCAATGGTACAATAAGCGCGTGAAAGAGTTGAAGACGTGCCTTCCCAAAGAGGACCGAGAGCGTGTCACCAGGCAGATGGAACAGATTACCAACAAGCGGAACCGTCGGATTCATCACTACCTGCACGCTGTCAGTAAGCGCATTATTGATTTCCTGGCAAAGGAGGGGGTAGGGACAGTCATCATCGGGAAAAATCCGCTCTGGAAGCAAGAGACGGGCATGGGAAAAAGGAACAACCAGAACTTTGTGCAGATCCCTCACGCACGGTTTATTGACATGCTCACGTACAAAGCGTCCCTCGTTGGCATCCAGGTGGAAGTCAGGGAAGAGAGCTATACCAGTAAAGCCAGCTTTCTTGATCTGGACCCGATCCCTACTTACAAACCCAACGATGAGACAGAGTACATCTTTAGTGGCAAGCGGATTGGGCGGAGAAACCGCCTGTACCGTACGAAAGATGGCCGCAAAATATGCGCTGATGTCAACGGCTCCTACAACATTTTGCGGAAATGTAAGCCTGATGCGTTTGCTGATGTAAGTGCAAAGGGAATAGCGGCCTATGTAGTTCAGCCCTTACGGTTAGCAATAACCGTGTAAATCAAACACAACGTGTGGTGTCCATACAACGTCATACGTTTTGGAACTATGCTTGAATGTTCAAGAGATAATCCTTGCTGCCAGACAACGTTGCTTCTGGTCTCTTCCCTGTCAGTCATGACAATTATATTTGAGAAACTTTCACCTCCTTCATCCTACACTTTCTGTTCTCTAATGGCAATCCTCAAGGCAAACGACCCACTAGCTTCGATACTACCCACAAGTCCTAATAGCAAGCGTAATTTATTGACTCTGTTTCATCAACTCGATACACTGTAACCAGAGAGGACAAGCGAGCGCGATCGTCCATGATCGTGTAAAGAAGCCTGGGGGAACGTATGCAGACACTACCACCACCTGTGGACCAGCTTGTAGGGAAGAAGCTGGGACAGTATGATATTGAGCAGTTGCTCGGGTATGGAAACATCAACGCCGTCTATGCAGCGCGACAACAATCGCAGAATCGTGTGGTTATGCTCACTACTTTTCTGGTACCTGAGACGTTTTCTCTGGAGGCGCGCGAGCGTTTTACTGCGCGCTTCACACAGGAAGCCTCGCTGCTGCTGCGGCTGAACCATCCACATATCCTCCCCATCTCTGATTTTGGCGAGCAGGCGGGCTATCCCTATCTCGTCACGCCTTTCGTGACGAGCGGCTCGCTTGCGAGTGTCCTCAAGCAAGAGCAACGCTGTACACCTGAGCACGTCCTCCCGCTACTGAAACAGATAGCAGAGGGGCTTGATTACATTCGTAGCAATGGTGTGGTACATGGTACACTAAAACCGGCCAACATTTTGTTGGATGACGAGCAGGGTTTACAGATCACTGGTTTTGGCCTGACGAGCATTCTGAGGATGCACGGTATCGAACAGATCGATCATCCCTACGCACACCTGATGAGTATCACGGGCACATTTCTCGGTGCCGCCGAGTACACGGCGCCCGAAGTCGCCAGGGGCACTCCTGCTGACGAACGATCGGATATATACGCGCTAGGAATTTTGCTCTTTGAGCTCCTGACAGGCGCGCTCCCTTTCACCGGCGATGATCCTTTTGTGGTAGCGATGCGACATATAGAGGAGAACGTCCCATCGCTACAATCTGCCTGGCCCGACGTGCTCCCCGCGCTGGACCTGATAGTGCAGCGTGCCGTAGAACGCAATCCCGCGTACCGTTTTCAATCCGCCGGCAAGCTCGCGCACGCATACGAGCGTGTCTTAAGCGTCATTCAGCAGGGGACGATTACCGTCAAGGAGAAGCCCGATCCATCGTCAAAGAAGACGCTTCCGCCGCCTATGAACTGGTTCGACGGAGAAGTGACCGCTACCGGGAACTGGCCCGAAGAGCCATTTGCTCCGACCGGACATTTTCCCACGCCTGGTTCAATCGGTACGATGCCGGCGCGGGGAAATACAGGTGGCTGGCAGCTCAAGCCTCCCATCGTCACCGGGCGTATGCCCTCTATCGAGTCCCTGCCAGAGCAGGAATCCTCTCTACTGAACTATCCTATGGTGCCAGCAACGCCCGCGCCTGTAGAAGGGAAAGATGAGGCTGCTCCATTTGAAGTATGGTCAAATGGACCGACTGGAGCGGTCGTGCCAAAAGAAGCAGGTCAGCCAGATACACTCAAACAAAAAAACAAAAAGCGTCGAGGCCAACCTGCGCTCAAGAGTCGTCGTCGTGCCGTAGCTGTGCTTGCCGCAGGTGTCGTCGCTGCTGGCGTGGTGGGAGGCGGAGGCATCGGCCTGGCCCACATCTTGCACACGAGTCATCTTTTCACTGCTGACGCACAGCCGGCTATACAGAAGACCTCAGTACCAGGTGGTGCTACAGCCAATGGGCGGAAGACTCCCACCGCACCAGCAGCGACGACAACCGCGAAAGCGAAGACACCAGCTCATACCGGAACTGCGATCGGTAAGACGAACCAGGCCGTTAATAGCGCTACGGCCTTCAGCAATCCCGCTGACGGCAATGGCAGCCTCCTGGTGCGCCTTCCAAACGGGAGCTTCGTTGCGTATGAGAGCGCTTGCACGCATCAGGGAGTGATTGTCAGATATCATCCCGAGACACAGAAGTTTGTTTGTCCTCTGCACGGCTCAATCTTCGATCCCGCCCAGAATGGAAAAGTACTACAGGGTCCTGCTACCTCGCCTCTTCCGTCTGTTCAGGTGCCTGTCAACGCGGATGGCACGATCACGACGGGATAGTGTCAGTTATCCATATATCGTCTTCTTGAGAGCTTTTCAAAGCCATTCTCCATGATCGATCTTGTGTATCATATAGTCATACACTATACATCCTCCGAATAAACTGGACCAATTTGTCAGGATCCATTATTGTCAAAGAAAGGAGCGGCGAAAACGTGTAAAGACTGACAGGCAGATGTCATATATTCTCCAGTATACTTCTCAACAAGCGGTAGAAAGTGGAGTGGGAATTGTGGCGCATCAAGAAAGGATAGACTCGTGACCCCGGCAAAGAAAACCCCTCGTGTATCATCTCCGTATGTTGTTGCATTCAAAGAAACGATAGGCGTATTTATACGCATGATCGGCCTCCTGCGCCCTCATTGGCAGGCATTCCTGGTGAGCGTTCTCTGCGTAGCATTGTCGACCGGTTTCGCTCTGGCGGTCCCCTGGCTCCTCGGTTGGGTCGTCGACGTGGGCGTGCACAGTGGACGGCTGGGCGATCTCCTGGTGGCATCGGCGGCTATCCTTGGCTTCAGCATCCTGCGCGGACTGACCGCCTATGGACAGGGTTATCTTTCGCAGTCGGTCTCGAATCTGGTCGCGTACGATCTACGCAATAGCATCTATAGTCACCTCCAAAATCTCAGTTTTTCGTTCCATGATGATTCTGAGACCGGACAACTGATGTCGCGTATGACGGTGGACATCGAAGCGGTGCGCAACTTCTACCCACTCGCCTTGCTACGCGCGACCATAGCCGTTGCCACCTTTGGTGCAGTAACGGTTATCCTCTTCACTCTCGACTGGCAGCTTGCGCTGGTGACATTGATCTGTGTGCCTATTTTGATCTACCTCTCCATCCAGGTTGCCCGCCGCCTGCGCCCACTATGGGCGGCAGTGCAGAGTGGCGCGGGCGACCTGGGCACGGTCATGCAGGAGAGCCTGAGCGGCGTGCGCATCGTCAAGTCGTTCGCGCGCGAGGACTTTGAGATCGACAAGTTCGATAAAACCAATCGCTCTCTGCGCGCGTTGAACCTGGAGGCGATGCGCACCTCTGCCTGGAACCAGCCCCTGATGGTGATGGTGCTGAACGTCGTCACGGTGCTGGTCATCTGGGTAGGAGGCGCAGCGGTGATCGGACAGCGCATCAGCCTGGGCACGTTGTTCGCCGTCACTCAGTACGTCCTGTTGCTCGCTACGCCCGTGCGCACCTTTGGCTTCATGGTCACGTGGTTTATGCGCGGCTATTCCGGTGCGGTACGCCTCTTCAGCGTGCTGGACACCGAGTCGGTCATTAAGGACGCACCCGGCGCCGTGGAGCTACAGCATATCGACGGAGAGGTGCGCTTCGAGCATGTCTCGTTCGCCTACGGAAACGGCATTGAGGTATTGCACGACCTTGAGATCGAGGCCCATCCTGGCCAGGTGATCGCGCTGCTCGGTCCTACTGGTGCTGGCAAGAGCACGGTGCTGAACCTGCTGCCGCGCTTCTACGATGCCACGAAGGGGAGCGTCATGGTCGATGGACACGACGTGCGCGAGGTGACGCAACTCTCCCTGCGCCGCAATATCGGCTTCGTATTGCAGGATGTGTTCCTGTTCAACGCGACGCTGCGCGACAATATCGCCTATGGCATTAGCGACGCGACGCACGAACAGATTTTCGCGGCGGCAAGGATAGCGCGCATCCATGATTTTGCCCTGGGTCTGCCCGATGGCTATAATACGTGGGTCGGTGAGCGCGGAGTGACGCTCTCCGGCGGCCAGAAGCAGCGTGTGGCGATCGCACGTACCTTGCTGCTGAATCCTGGCATCCTGCTGCTCGACGACTCGACCTCCAGCGTCGATATGGAGACGGAGTATCTTATCCAGCAGGCATTAGAGGCGGTGATGCGCGGGCGTACGACCTTTGTGGTGGCGTCGCGCCTGCGTACGGTGAAGAACGCCGATCTGATCCTCGTGTTGGAGAAAGGACGCATTGTGGAACGCGGCACACACGACGAGTTGCTCGCGCTCGGCGGAGCATATACCCGGCTGTACGATCTGCAATTGCGCGAGCAGGAGGAATTCGAGGCGCGCATGGTCGACGAAGAGTCGGATCAATCCTGGGAGGTCGTACGATGAAAACGCATGTAAAAGCTTCTTCTTATGTAGAGCAGCGCCGGCGCGCTACCTGGATCGAAAACAGTCTGGCAAGTTCTGACGAGGACATCAACGCGAAATTTGACTGGAAGAGTACGCGCATCTTCATGCCTTATCTCAAGCAGTATCGCGTGCCGGCGATCCTCAGCGTCGTCTTCATGCTGGCGTATACCGTGCTCAACCTGGCGAATCCGTACCTGATCGGCGCCGCCATCGACAACTACATCACGCAGCATGACCTGAAGGGATTGGCCGTCATCGGCGGCATCCTGCTGCTCGTCAATATCGCGATGTGGCAGGCGCAGTATTGGCAGGTCTGGAACATGTCCTGGACGGGGCAGCAGATCCTGTACCATGTCAGCTCCGACATGTACCAGCATCTGCAGAAACTCTCGCTGAGCTTCTACGATCGCACCCAGATCGGACGCGTCATGTCGCGTCTGCAGAGCGATATCGATGTCCTGGAATCGATGCTCAGTTCGGGCCTGCTCTCAATGCTCAGCTCGGTGATCGCCCTTGTTGGCATCGTCGGCATCATGATCGCCATCAACGCGGAACTGGCGCTGCTGTCGTTCACGGTCCTGCCGCTCATGGTGGCCATCTCCATATTCTGGCAAAAGCACGCGCACCGCTCCTTCCGGCGCACACGCGCGGCGATCTCGGTGGTCAACTCAACCTTGCAGGAAAATATCTCTGGCATGCGCGTCATCCAGAGCCTGGCGCGCGAGGACCGCAACGGTAGAGAGTTCGAAGAGCTGAACGCCTATAACCGCGATACCAACCTCGAAGCCAGCCGTATCGCCGCGCTGGTGCTGCCGCTGGTCGAAGTCGTCGCCGCGCTCGCCATCGTGCTGATCGTCATCTTCGGAGGATTACAGGTCGCGCATGGAACGCTGCAGATCGGCATCCTGGTCTCCTTTACACTTTATATCAACCGCTTCTTCGATCCGATCCGCGATCTCAGCCAGCAGTATACGCAGTTGCAGCGCTCGGGCGTCGCGGCGGAACGCATCGTCCAGATTATGAACGTGCCAGTAGATATCAAGGATCGCGCCTCCGCCGGGGAGATGCCGCAGATTCGCGGCAATGTAGAGTTCCGCAACGTCGTCTTCGGCTATAAACGCAAGCATCCCGTTCTGCGCGGACTCAACTTGAAGGTCAAGGCCGGGCAGACGGTCGCTATCGTAGGTCCCACAGGTGCTGGCAAGAGCACAATCATCAGCCTGCTCACCCGTTTCTACGATATCCAGGATGGCACTATCCTCGTCGATGGTCACGATGTGCGCGAGGTCACGCAGCGCTCGCTGCGCAGTCAGGTGGGCGTCGTGCCACAGGACCCGTTCCTGTTCACCGGAACCATCCGCGACAATATCCGCTACGGTCGCCTCGAAGCTAGCGATGAAGAGGTCGAAGAGGCGGCGCGGGCGGTGGGCGCGCACGAGCTGATCATGCAACTGCCTGCTGGCTACAACACCTATATCCGTGAGCGTGGGCGCAACCTCAGCGTGGGCCAGCGTCAACTCATCTCATTCTCGCGTGCGCTGCTGGCCGACCCGCGCATCCTGATCCTGGATGAGGCGACCGCCAACATCGATACCTTTACCGAACTGTTAGTGCAGCAGGGTCTGCGCCACTTGCTGCATGGTCGCACGGCCTTCGTCATCGCACACCGCCTCTCGACGATCAAGCACGCCGATTGCATCATCGTCCTGCAGGCCGGGCGCATCATCGAGCAGGGCACGCACGAGGAACTGCTCAGGCGCAAGGGGGCATACGCCTCACTCTATGCGATGGGCTTCCGGCACATGGAGAGCGAGGAGGCGGTATAAGGGGTGATGCTACATATGTTGACATAAGATTTAAAAGCCCTTTCTAAAAAGACGAAGAAGGGCACGAATCAGAACTAGTTCGGATGTAATTAGGCCCATGCTTATGGTACTCTCATCAAGAGGGGTGCACGGTAGTGAGGATGCACTTTAAGAGAGGCGGGTTACTAGGCTCCACGCCTCTCTTTCCTTCTTTCCCATCATACAGTTTTCTCCGCACAGAGCGAATGCACCACAGCGCTGTTATATACTATAACAGTGGCGGAATGTAGGCTAGCAAGAAATGGCTTCTTTTTCTTTCTTTCGGGACTATCGGGAAAACCGAAAAGCCCTGTCATTCATGCACCCTCAGTGGAAAAAAGACAACGATGAAAAAGAGGCGCCTGCCGCGTTTATAAAGTGAATTCTCTATCCTCTTTAGGTAACTACTCAGGTCTGCTACAGGCTTGTAGAAGAGCCAGAAGACGTGTAAAGTAAAGAGCATGAAGCCAGAAGAAGAAGTGATGCAGCTTCGAGCAGAAAATCAGGCACTGCAAGAGCAATTGAG
>DAOTTD010000072.1:0-22778 GCA_034438015.1 Ktedonobacteraceae bacterium
GGCACGGCGACCCTGGCGGGTTCTGGGTATTGGTCCAATCCTGGTGCTGGCTTTTGGCGCGAAATATGCGGCTTTGCTGTTTATCCCACCTGTTCTTTCTATCCTCGTGTTATGTACCTTGCTCAGACAGGGATGGATAAGCATGCTGATACGTGGAACGTTGGGAGTACTGTCCTTGGCTGTTGTAGGAGTACTGGTGGCTATTATTGTGATTCATTTTGATCCAGACGTGCTTCATGCACTTGCGGCAACAACGACCAACCGTACTGCCATTTTGACAGCTACACGTTTAGGACTAGCCGAACAGGTTGTCGAGATGGTGGGTTTATCGTTTGCCATGGGGCTGCTTGGTCTTGTATTTGCAGGCAAAAAACATCTGCTGATTGCGCTCTTATTCTCCGGTTCGGCACTGCTCATCCCCGCCTATCACATCTACAAAGCCGAAGTGATCTCTCTGGATAAGCACCTGGGATACAGTATGTTCTTTATGATGCCTGTAGCGGGTTTTGCTTTGGCCTCACTCTCCGGCTTCCGACCGTCGATCTCTACTGGACGCTACTGGTTATCCGGTATGGCGTTCTGCCTGCTTCTGTTCCTGGTCGGTGCAGGAGAAGCTCAGAATATGTTCACTAGCTGGCCATCTACAACCAATCTTACGTATGTGTTTAAAACGCAGGTGCGCTCGGCTAGTGGTCGTTACTTGGCGGAACAATTTGAGGTATCGCGCTATTACTTGCAGGATGATACATATAACTGGCAATGGACTGGCCTCGACTTTTTTGAATATACCGATAAGCAGGGACACTACTACTATGGCAATGATGCCTACGTTAAGGCCATTAACGATGGCTACTTCGACCTGATCCAGTTGAATTATGGATTTGACGCCCAGACCGCCCTTACCATTTTGAAAGCTATCGAGCAAAGCAAGAAATACGCTCTTATCGATAAAATCCCCTACCAGGACTCTTACGGACCCGGCTACTTCTGGGTATGGCGTAAGCTCTGATCTGGAAGAGGCCCAGGTTTGGCTTCTTGCAGGAGTGCGAAACGATTACTGATAAGGCCAGAACACTTCTCATATGGCTCAGCGAAAGGAAACTAACCATGCAGAAACCACAACAGAATCCCTATGAGGATTATCACAACGTAGCCGGTAGTGACGATCTGGCAAAGAAAGAAGGGATACCATACCAAATTTTTGTTTTGCTGTGGGAAAAGAGGCACGAATGTGGGAGGTAAGGGCTGTGTGTAGAGGACTATAATCCTGAAAGGATGGAAATATGCGAGTACACGAACATGTTAAGCTTTCAACAGCGGCGGCAGTTATCGTGGCACCCTGGCTCAAAACAGATACCTGGATACCGTTTGCTGCCAGTGTTTTGATTGATGTTGACCACTATCTCTGGCATGCTATTACCTATCGCACCCTGAGCCTGCGCGCTGCTGTACGTTATTTCGGGCAGGCCGATCCTCCACAATCGTCAGAGGCACGCTTATTACATCACCCGATAATACTGGTTACTCTGTTGTTCCTCGCTATACGTCTGCACTCGCGCTTACTTGCTTTGATATTGAGCGGACTGCTTTTTCACGTGTGCCTGGATGCGATCCACGTCAGCCGGGTGAACCATTTGAAATGGACACTCAGCCAACAGGCGCACCATACCTGTTCCGAGTGCGGGCAGCAGTATGCCGCGCTACAACTCCATACAATATATGTTGCCAGGAACTTGCTGGATCGCTATAATCCTGAACATTTTGTCGTATTGTGTCCAACCTGTCATGAGTTAGCTCATGGGTCGTGAGAAATCTACTACCTATGCAACACACTTAATGGTCCTAACGCCAGAGACCACATCCAGTTTATAGCTGATGGACAAGTTGAGACGCAGGGAGTGTTAACAGCAGTGGGTACTTCTGGCGATACACAGATACTGAACTTAAGATGTAATGGTGTGGCAGCAGGAATAACATATAAATTTACGTTGCACGCTAACAACACAAGCTGGCTCGAACGTAGAAAAGGAAAAGAGGTTATGTTAGTAACGCGACCCGATATCGATACTATCGCAATTACACGCACCTTCGACAGCATCGAAGCAGCCGCCCATCGCGTTATCGCACAAGCAGGCGGTATGGCTTCTGTCATCAAGGACGCTAAAATTGCGGTACTCAAACCCAATTTTGTGGCTGGCAGATCTGCCGAGACGGGGTCAACCACCAGCTTTGCCTTGCTCAAGGCTGTCGCTGAAGAAGTACACGCCTGTGGGGCAGAGCCGGTGCTCTGTGAAACTCCTGGTACCGAGTTTGACCGCGAGGCCACCTATACGATCCTGGGTGTAGAGAAATTCTGTGCGGACAACGGCATCCGCATCGTCCGTATCGACCCGGAGGGCGGCGAACAGGATTGGATTGAGCTGCAACCTGCGGGCGCAAAGCGCCTGCGCCGCTTCCGCATTCCGCGGTTTATGCAAGAAGCCCGCCTCATTAACCTGCCAGTGCTCAAAACGCATGTTGTCTCGACCATGACCCTGGGCATGAAAAACCCCATGGGGATTCTGCCCCGTCCTGACCGACGGTCAATGCATACACTTGGGATTGCTCAGTGCATTGTCGATATGAATCGCGGCATCAAGCCCGACCTGACCATCATCGATGGTAGTGTTGGGCAAGATGGCGAGGGACCGCTCTATGGCGATAAAGCCGACCTGCAGGTATTGGTGGCTGGACGTGATAGTCTGGCTGTTGACCTGGCATGCTGCCAAATCGTTGGCGTCCAGCCACGCGATATCCCCCACCTGAAGCTGGCCCTGGAACAATTGGGCAAGCCTTCGTGGACCCTGGTTGGTGAAGATCCTGGTATGATCAAGCAGTTTCGCCTCCCAGAGCAGAAAACACTCTACCGCTTCATCTTCTGGCTGATGTATCCGCTAGACTATCCCTATAGCTGGATTGCGGAGCGCGGCAAGCATTTCTGTACAACCCTGTACGGTACAGGATTGGTCGGAACTCGCCCACAGATCAACGAGGCAAACTGCACGCGCTGTGGTATTTGTGTCGAAGCCTGCCCACTCCCAGATGTGATTGATCTGAAAACGCTGAAGGTGAACTACAAGACCTGCCAGCGTTGCCTGCTCTGTTACGAGGCCTGCCCAGAGAACGCTATCAGCGTCAAGGGCTATTCGGGGACAAGGTGAGATGGAAGGGGGCATAAAACGGACAGCCGTATGGTACTACAAGAGTCATTTTATAGATAACTCATCTAGAAGTTGGAGGATTGTTCGATGAAAGTACTGATTACTGGTGCTACGGGTTTGTTGGGAGGACATCTGCTTCAAGCATTACGGCAGCGTGGTGAGCAGATTCGTGCCCTGGTCTTGCCGGTAGAAAATGCAGAGAGGCTGACGGCGCAGGGGATAGAGGTGGTGCGAGGGGATGTGACCGATGCCGGCACGTTAGCCCCAGCCCTAAAGGGTATTGAAATTATCATTCACCTGGCAGGCATGATGGGTGTGAATCGTCCACTTGCAGATTATCGCCTGGTGAATGTCACTGGCTCTGAGAATCTCTATCGGGCGGCGCAGGCAGCAGGCGTACGCCGTTTCGTTCACACCAGTTCACATACTGTCTATGGGCTCGGCCATGGTCGATTCCTGACCGAGCAAGATGCACTGCGACCTGATCCTGACCCCTATGGCATTACCAAGGCAGAAGGTGATCGCCTGATCCGACGCCTCCTGCTCGAAAGCGATGTGGAGACAGTGATCCTGCGTCCTGGCACTTTCTTCGGCCCAGGGGATCGATTACATTTTGGTCGCATGGCTCAGCGCATAAAAAGTGGCAAAGGAGTAATTATTGGACGAGGAGACAACGCGCTGCCATTTTGCTATGTGACCGATGTGGCGCAGGGTTTCCTGTTGGCGGCCTATCATGAGAAGGCTCCTGGCAACGTCTATAACATCTCTAATGACCGTCCTCTTACACAGCGAGAGATATTCAATGCCATTGCAGATGATGTCGGCGGGAAACGTCCTACACGGCACCTGCCCTATCTTCCAATCTACTATGGCAGCATCGTTGCAGAGAAGATTGCCTCTATCACTCATACCAGGCCGATTGTGACGCAGCTTGGCGCAATGATGTTTGGCACAGATACCAGACATAGCGTAGAGAAGGCACGACGTGAGTTGGGCTATGAACCAAAGGTCGATATACGGGAAGGTATCAGGCTAGCAGCAGCGTGGTTCAATGCTGGCGGTATGGAACAGCCATCGATTACCCAGGTCAGCCAATATGCCTCTCTCGGAGGAGTAAGAAGGTCATGAAACGTGTACTGAGCAGCCCTGTAGCAAAAGTAATCATCAGCTTAAGGAAGGCAGGAAGAGAAAAGTGAAAGTACTCGTGACAGGGGCTGCTGGCTTTGTAGGTGGTCATCTCGTTGAGATGTTAGTGGAGCGTGGCGATGAGGTGCGTGCATTGGTGCAACCAGGTCAAGACACAAGTTGCTTGCAAACATTGCCAGGCGTTGAGGTTATCCACGGCGATTTGACTGATGCAACATCACTCAAATGCGCCGTGCAAGGCGTGCGACGTGTCTATCATATTGCAGCAAAAACAGGCCCCTGGGGATCGGAAAAAGTCTATAAAGCGATCAATGTGCAAGGGTTGGCTGACTTAATTTTTGCCGCGATGGATGCAGGTGTGCAGCGCATTGTCCACACCAGTTCCATTACGGTCTATGGGCACCATCTCCATGGCATCGTGACCGAGGACCATCCCTATCATATTGAGAACAATCCCTACAGTCGTACAAAGATTGCCGGTGAGAAATTGATCTCCAGGCTTGTGAAAGAACACGGTGCGCCAGTCGTTATTGTACGTCCTGCATGGATATATGGGCCACGAGACATCGCCAGCTTTAGCCGCTTCGTCAATCTTGTCGAGTCCGGTAAAGGGCTGATTCTTGGCACTGGCAACAATATTGTGCCTGTGGTGTATGTGCGGGATGTGGCGCAGGGCCTGATCAAGGCAGGGGATGCCAGCAATGAGGCAGTCGGTCGGGCTTATAACATCGCAGATGATCGGCGCGTGACACAGGCTGAGTACCTGAACACCATTGCTTGTGCTCTACAGGTGTCGCATGTGTCGCGCAAACTCCCTTTTTCCGCAATATATCTCGCTGGCCGTAGTGTTGAAGCCTTATGGCAAGTTATAGACCGCCGTAAAGAAACACCACCACCGTTGACGACCTATGGAGTAACATTGCTAGGTGGGGATCAGCGATTCTCGATTGATAGGGCACGTCGTGAGCTGGGTTATGCTCCTGAATTTGATATCAAGCGTGGAGTAGCAGAAGGGGTTCATTGGTATCTCAGTCGGACAAAGTAGCCAGGATTGGATCAGCCACACAGAGCTGTTCTTCCTCCCAAGGGTGTGTTTGACCTGCTTGTAACTCTGCTCGACCTACATGCGCAGCCCGTAGAGCCTGATGATCCCTTCCAGGCTCGCCACGGCAAACGTTGGTGGTGTTGGAGCGTGCCTGGATGGTACGTGCAGGTTGGTCACTAGTGCTGCGTTCCTTAAATGCAGTAACAAAAGAGTTGAAACGAGGCTCTGCCTGCCTTAGCACACTGCTGATGCTCGACTTTCTCTCCATTTTCAGCTTGCGGCTCTGTACTATTGATACAGCATTTAAGGAACGCAGCACTAGTCGATCACTTCCTATGCCCCAAATTGGACGCTCACTCTCCTATTGTAGAGACCCTTTTCCCTGCGCCTTTCCAGCCAAACTTCTTGATGGTATTGCGTAGCCAGCCAACAGTGGGCCCTTCATCGATTCTTTTGCTGGTTTCGATCAAAAAGGGAGATGTTTCAGGACGAGGGACTAACTTGTTCACCTGGCGTATCGCTGCCAGTTCCTCATAATGTTGGAAAGCCCAATACATGTTGATGCGGCATCCGCTGCAATTTTTCACGTCATCCTCATTCATAGTTCCGCACTGTGGACATTCCGTCATAGTGGTCTCCTTTCTATCAGGTGCACCTCATAGTTAGATCAGGCCCTGGCGCATGGCTACTGCGACAGCCTGTGCCCGATCAGTGACCTGTAACTTCCGGTAAATTTCCTGCATCTTACGTTTGACTTGAACCTCACTCCAGAAGAGTTGCCTTCCGATCTCCTTATTGGTACATCCTTTTGATGCAAGCCGTATCAGGTCGATTTCTATCGTACTGAGACCGCGCTTCAGGCGGTTCTGCTCCCTGGTCAGTCGATGAAACTCGACCACCACCTGCGTCACTGCATGAGATTTGCCGAGAACGCGCTCACCCCGTTGCACAGCACGGAGAGCCCTTCGTAAATCATCTATAGACAACGTTCTATGTAAATAGCCATGTACGCCTATTCGTAGGGCCTCGAAAAGTAATCGTTCATCACTGGAACCTGCAATTAACATAATACGTGTATCAGGGGAGCTTCGCAGCAATTGCTGCGCTATATCCAGTCCACTGGTTACCTCCAGGGAGATATCGACTAAGACGATATCAGGCTTTAACTCTCTGGTGAGAGCCAGGGCAGCTTTCTCGTCTTCGGCCTCCCCTACGACCTCAAAGCCATCTTCCTCGTTCAGCATCACGTGTATCCCCTGACGCAGAATCACGTGATCAGCGACTATCAGTATGCGAATCGACGCATTTTCAGGTAGTAATGCCTGTGTCTCCATAACCTTCATCAGTTTCGGCCCCCTTTGTGTTTGAAACGTTCTTGAGTACTGATACTGGACTCCCACAGAGGCCTTCCCTTGTTTGAGCAAGCCTGCGTTGCCCAGCACACGGACACGCACTCTCAGGTCCGGATACCCTTATTTGAGTAGTTGCGCATAGAATAATTGACACATCTCTGTTAGAATAGGGGAAGTCGATTCACAACAGCGTGAGATGTGTCAATTATTCCTGTTACGTTCACCTATGAACAGTAGCAAGTAACCTTAAATCTTGCATAATCAGGTCATCCACCAAAAATAAGATACATGATGTGGAGGAGATTGTCATGCGTAAACTTACGTATTGGTCTTACACATTCTTACGTATTCTCACTGTCAGAGACCACGTCCCATAGAATGGGACGGGCTTGTATCTAAGCTCCACCGCAACTCTGAGTATCTTTGCAGACGCTCAGCTTTGATTTCATCGCTTGACACATCAGGGCACTCTGACAAAGTACCCGTTCTGGCCCAGTCTTGCCGAGCCAGAAGCGTTCGCATCGTAATATTCCTGGCACCGACCAGGTCAGCATGGAGGACATAATGGCAGTTCTGACAGACAAACAGCAGCCCTTTATTGGGTCGATTGGCATCGGAGGTATGACCACACATAGGGCATGCTTTGCTCGTGTAGTGGGCATCCACCTTAATAGCCATCGAACCATGCAAGAGCGCCTTATAGGCGATCATGCTGTGCAACTCAGCAAAGCTCCATTTGGAGAAGGTTGCATTGGCACGGCGTTGCTTTCTGCTGGCCTTTTTGCCCCGTTTGCGTTTTGTCCGTTCACGGATATGGGTCAAGTCTTCCAAGCCGATGAGGCTATGGGGGTGTCGGTCGACGATGCGTTTGGACACGACATGATTGGCGTCTTGCTTCAACCGTCTCTCCCGTCCACTAATCACCATAAGGCGACTGGTAGCGGAACGGGTGCCTTTCTTTTGCAGACGCTTTCTCAGTCTCGCGTAATGATTGGCTTTGGGAACAATACCCTTCCCTGTATGGAAGGAACGATCTCCTTTGGTGGTAGCAGTCACAGCCAGGTAGCGAACACCGACATCCACACCTGCTACATTGGTATGGGTCTCTGGTGTGGGGTCTACTCCTTCAATTTCCAGGGAGACCAGCAAGTAGAACTGCTTACGTGGTTTGTCATACCAGAGCTTTGCCGCTCCAATTTCAGCACCTTCCTGTATCAAGGCAATGTGTTTGCTATAGCCCGTGTAGGGAACAATCACACGTCCGTCCAATGTCAGGATGCTCACGTGTTGCTCGGTCTTGAAGCTATAGTCTTTGCGGTGCTGATAGGTCAAGGTAGGAGAGACGTACTTGGGTGGTTTGTCCAGGCCCTTGTAGCGTTTCTTGGTATGACCAGTCTGGCGGTGGGCGACATTCTGTTTGACCTTCGTCCACAAGCCTTTGTAGGTAGCTCCGACCTGTCTAGGAACGGAACACGCCATTTGGGAAGGCAGATGAAAACGAGCACGGACCTCATCGTAGGTGCCATCCTGCAAAGCAATCCTGTTGCTCATCTTGCCGTGCTCAAACGCATAGCGGCTCACATAATTGAGCGCATCACGATAGGCCAATTGCATTGCCCGCAAGGCGGCAAATTGCTCATGCGTCGTATGCAGTTTGAGTTTGGCCGTTATCACTGTTTTCATGCCTCCTATTGTATCAAATGTTCAACGGCATGTCAAAGAAGGAAAATAGTTGAAGGTTTTCCATCTGCGGATGCCTTTCTTTCCTCCCGCCCCATGAATGGAGGCGGGCATCCAGAAAGGATAGTTGGTGAAAGCCAATGGAAACATCAGAATGTTGTCAGTCCGGCAGCCAGACCAATCAAGATCGCTTCTCGCTGAGAATGGACTTCCAGAATCTGATAGATATGCCGCTGATGTGTTTCAATTGTGCGCTTGGATACATGAAGTGTTTCAGCAATAGCACGGGTAGGAAGACCCTTGATCATAAGTTTCAACACTTCATATTCACTGACGCTCAGATCCTGAATCTTCTGTTGAGCATCCTCGTTACCCTGTTGTACTTGTTGCTGACGTAGACGCCCATTTTCCAGCACATGCAGACACCAACCACAATCGTATGCCAGGCGTTCGCAAAGCGCAGCAGAAAGAACAAACTGATCTTGTGACCTGTCAGACCGGCTCACCTGCAAGGAACCATAGACCACTTCATCCCAATGCACCAGAAACCCCTGCCGTCCAGGTATGAAGGGCATCGTTATTGTTGGTGATATAGTTTGCCGGTGCAGATACAGATACATCTGTTCGTCAGTCATAGAGGCTATCCCACTGGCTAACTGGACTTCTATGTCATCATGAACTCCGTAGAACCGTTGGCAGCAATTGATAATCTGTGCCAGATAGCAGGCATAAATGCCATATTGGACGTTGTCCTTGAACAAAGAGGGATCTGAAAAAGGCCGATTTTCCCCCGGCATTACTTGTACATTTTGTGACATGAGGATAAAATACTCCTAGCAGCGAACACGCTCTTCCCCTTTAAACGTGCACGCGTAACACTACACCGAAACGCACAACATTTAGTGGCGGGTGTGTGTAGCAGCAAAACAATGTTGTCCGAACTCTCTATGCGATTGCAGGCAACTTTGCTTGAATCTCCCCTAGGATATAATCCGCGTGGATTGCAAAAACAACTATGAAAGCATCACAGCTATTAAACGTATTTGCCATAAATACGAACTATTTAATGTTTAGGCTGAATTATTATAAATCAGGAGGGGAAGCGGTTTACATCATATCCGTCAGAGAATGATGTAAACCTGTATATCGGTAGTTTGTGGACTCGGGAATTTGCTTGCTTCAAAGCAACTGGACTACGCTCTTAGGTACTATCAAGTCAGGTGTAATCAACCATGAGAAAACGAGCATACAGTATTTTCCGAAACAACAAGCTACTGATATAAGCCCTTCCGGACTACATTAGCCTAAACATCAAGACTAAAACAATATAACCGATAAGTCGAGATATGTCAATCCTTCACATTAACGATCATATACACTTTCTATACACCTGCAATTATTCAAGAGATTTTTGTACTAGAAGACTCAAGCATTCCCTCCCTTTTCATCAATTAGTGATACTGTTGGCGAACCCACAAAAATGGGGAGAAGTAGCTCAAAGTATCCTGTTTTTCTCTCTCTAGTGGGGAATGTTTATCCCATTTGAACTTGAAATTGCCAGGGAATCCCTAGCACAATGGGGTTCGCCAATAGTATCTTAGTGTGGCTGTACCAGCCTCGAACGCTACGTGGTCTGTAGTACTAATACCAGGTTAGTAAAAATGTGGTTTAAATTTTGTTAAAAACGGGTGGAGAAAAATGCCCAAAAACACAATGGTCGATGCAGAAATCTGCACGTGACGACACTTGCTCATATGAGTGGTGACACATATTACAAATTTTTATTGCGATAAAACCGCGCTCTCTTCGGCGCTCTATTGGCTTGAGATGCGGAGTCTCATGGTGAAGTGGGTCAGTTTTATTGCAACGAAAGCTGTAAATATGAGTCACCCATCATATGAGTCGGTGTGGTGCAGAAATATACACGTGACATTCCCCTAAACAGTGGATACTTATTCCAAGTGGAAAAGTCGGTGGAAAGGCCAAAGAGGATCCCCTTTTTGCAACACAGCCCTCAACACTCTCAAACAGGCCTCATAGGTAATTCTTGTTTCCCTAAGAGGAACTCCTCTTCGCTTTCTGCATTGCCTTCTTCAGGCTGTACCTTCATCTTCATGGTCGTGGAGATCGTCAAGCCGAGGGTCTTCAGACAGACCAGGCCAGCCGTGGACATGAGCAGGGCGGCCCAGGGATGGGAAAAGATGAACATAGCGGTAACTTTGTCCGCTGGCAAATGGAGGAGTCCGGTGAAGACGAGCAGACCCACAGCTTCGTTGCTACCCACCTGTCCAGGAGGAGTGGGGAAGATGTAGAACATGTTAAAGACAGTATAGCCGAAGATAGCCGTCCTGAAGGAGATGGGGAAGCCAATCGTCCAGAAGGCGAACATGGCAAAGAGACTATCGCAGATGACAGCCAGACAGGTGAGCGCCACGGCCGGGAGGAAGATGTGGGGACGGCTTGCACCGGCCAGGAGCGAGTCAACAAAGCCAGTAGCAAAAGCTTCCATCTTGCTCCCTATGGCTCTGGGAAGTACTCCTATTATCTTGTGAAGCATGGCGATGGCAGCGGTACGTTTCCAGACGGTCAATCCAATAAAGGAGGCCAGCACGATGAGTAATCCACCCACCATGCCCAGGACTAACCAGAGCCTGATATCCATCTGCACGCCGAGGAAAGGTACGATGGCCATGATGACCAGGGCAGGCAACAGGTCCATCGACCTATCCATCGCGACTGTAGGAAGTGATCGACTAATGGGTATAGCCGCGATACGTTTGAGCATGAGTGTCTTGGCGATATCTCCGCCACTGATTGGCAGGAGGAAATTGATAAAGACGCTCACAAGGAAAATTCGAATAGCCTTGCCGGTGCTGATATTACTGATGGAGTTTAGGAAGAGTTTCCAGCGCATGCCTCGGATGGAGAATGCAGATAGGAAGGCGACTCCTGAAAGCAGGGCAAGGGTAACACCACGAGGTGTCATCAGATTTTGTTGCACTACAGAAATGGTTGCCAGTACGTTTACAAAACGGGAGACAACGAATAATAAGCCGATGCCTATCAATAGGCCGATGATTACTTTTGCTACAGGACCGCTCAGTACACGTTTCATGATCTTCTTACTCCTGACAGGAGAGCCATATTGGCTGGCCTGGATAACTATGGCTGCGCTATACCGCTAATGAGTACTTTTATCTAAATTTCCTCCAATTGCTCGATCAGCCATCTAAATAATGATGCTTGCGGTACCATGCGGCTGTCCGTTTCATGCCTTCTTCCAGCTCGACTCCAGGCATGTAGCCCAGTGCGAATCTGGCTCGGCTAATATCATAAATGCGACTATTCGTGAGAAATTGGACACGACTCCGCGTAAGTGGGGCGTGCTCACCCTTCATACCTGGCATGACGGCAAAGATATCTGAGGCAAGATTGGCAAGCCAGAGCGGGATACTACCGCCGGGGAGATCCCGACCCAGCGCGTGCGCAATTGCAGTAGCGAGCTCGCTGATGGTGACGGGATGATCTCCTGCGATGGTATAGATGCGACCTGGAGCCTGGGGTTGCCCGGCACAGAGCAGAAAAGCAGATACCAGGTCATCGATGTAGACCGGGTGCAACAAGGCTTTTCCGCCATCGATAACGCGAAATAGCCCTTTTTTAATTGCTACAAAAAAGCCCAACAGGTGCAGATCACCCGGCCCATAGACAAGCCCGGGGCGGACCACGCTTACAGGGAGACCTTGTTCCTGATGGGCCTTGAGGGCAAGTAGTTCTCCTTCCAGTTTGGTGGCTTCGTAAGGATTGGTAGGAGCAAAAGGAGTATCCTCGGCGGCAGGCATTTCACCTGTAATACCATGCACGCCAGTGGTACTGACATACACAATACGCCGCAACTGATCCTGTCCCCGGCATGCCTTGAGCAGAGTGTGCGTGCCTCCTACGTGCGTCTGGTAATACAGTTCTGGCGGGACGCCTGGATGGTAGAGACGCCCCGCCAGGTGGTAGATCGTGGTTGCGCCATCAACTGCCTGCTGAACTTGCGCCGCATCGGTGATATCTCCTGGAACGATCGTTACCGCGTCACCGAATTGCTGGCGTGCTTTTTTTTCGTCGCGTGTGAGTATACGCACCGTTTGCTGGCGTTTTATCAGCTCTGTCGTCAGAGCGCCGCCCAAAAAGCCGGTTGCGCCTGTCACCACTGTGGTCATGATAGTCTCCTCACTCTTGCTCCCTGGAACGCAGCGTCGCTGGTGCGCAGTGACGTGGGCCGGTTTCTACTTTGACTATAGATTCCCCTCACTATTAGTCGCCTGTGCTGCAATCGTAGCCTGCTGTACCAGGGGGCTGCTGACAGTTATACTCCTACTCTTCTCCTTGAAGGCGAAGGTAAGTGAGCTATAGGCAACCGCAATTTTGACCTCTCGACCGCGCATTCCGATACGAACAGGTGTTGCTTGAACTATCTCCTGAACACGCCTGGAGACAAGTTCAGCTCCATGTTGCTCTGCGCGAATGACGGCGGTCAGAATTCCAGGCTCACTGATCGAGAGTTTGTCTTCTTTGCGCAGCTTGCTGCGCAACAAAGGTAAGAGCTTACGTACTGCCTCAGTCGCCTCACGGTCTTCGCTCTCAGAGTTGACAGCATCGTGATCTTCGGTCCCTTCAAGAATGAGGCGAAAGATGATGACACTCACGGCATTACAGATGCGTCGCACTTTATATTTGCTTGCCTCCAGATCCTTCGTCGAATCCACCATTTGCCAGATATGGTGTTCGCGCTTAAGGCGGTGGTCACAGTATCCTTGCAGGCGTGCAAACCCTTCAAGGATGGCTGTGCCGAGAGTCCATATAGCCTGTCTGGGAGTGCGCATCGTAAAATCGCGGCAGGCGAAAAGCTGACGAATAATGGGACTCACCTTCATTGTCGAAGCTGCGTAGTTCTGCTGATCCCACACTTGCAAATGTCCCGCGTAGATGCGGCGGCGCTGCTTAAGAAAATCCTGGATGGTGAGTGGACCTTTGTTATAGACAATACAAGCGGGTTCATAGATCAACTGATAGCCAAGCTGGAAAATGAGCGCCTGTATGGATATTTCGTCGACAGGACTACCGGATGGTATGCCTGAAATGACATTACGGAAGGCTATCACTTCACCAAGTTTCGGGTGAACACGAGCCATCTGATCATGTAAGCGCCAGAGCAGGTGGACAGCGTGTCCCATAAAGGTAGCCGGATTATTCACCGGTACAGGACGCCCCCCAACCATACCAATCTTTGGATCTTTGAAAGGAGCACACATATACTCCAGAGCAGAAGCTTCGGGAATAACGTCAGCGCCAAGTAATACAACAACGCGGCTGGTAGCCTGTTTGAGAAACAGGTTGATGGCAGAAGCTTTCCCTTCGCGTTTCTCTTGAATACACAATCGTACTCGAGGCTCCTGGCGTACAATTTCAGCTACAATCGGTACAGTATGGTCCGTGCAGCCGCTGGCAACGACAATGATTTCTTCGATGCGTACGGATGGGCCATGCTGTTCGAGAACTGCGCGTATGGTGCGGCCAATATTGGCTTCCTCATTATAGGCCATAATGCCTACACTACAACCGATATATTCGTCACCGTGCTGTGCCTGCCCATCTTCCTGCGCCGGCTGAACCTCACGTGTGCTCTTTGTTGCCATGATCTACCTGGCCTTCCTCAGTTAGTTGTCAGTAGCATTGATCACAGGCAGGCTACGTCGTTTGGCAGATCTGCCAGGATTACTGGTAGAGAGCGCGGCGGCAACCATCTCCTTGCCAACACTGGCACCAACACTTGCTAGTGTTGGCGTATGGCAGAGCATATTGGTATAGGAGGCATTTGCCAGAGGGCAATGGCACTCGCCCGCCTTGATACTTCTGCGTAGTTCGTTAGCCCTGCTGGTGCTCCAGGCAGCTTTGAAATCGTAGTCGTGCTCACGCAGGTTGCCGACTGACTCCGCACGGATACAACATGTCCAGACATCGCCATTAGGAGCGATCTGTGCAGATGCCACACCGGCCAGGCAAGGGATAACCTGGCGCTTCTCGGCCAGGGTACGCTTCACAATATCGTAGTACCGATCTCGAAACGCCTGCGTAATCCGCGAGACGCCACTAAACTCGGCCTTGCGAATGCCCTCTTGCAGGCGTTCAATCACGGGCTGATACTTCTGGATTGCCGGAGTGATGCCCATCCCTACCGTATCCAGCTCGACACGCTCTTCAGCAATCTCGCTGATGAAAGAGTCGGGCTTGAGTTCGTCACGTACAAAGGTATAGATACTCTCAAACTCGTCAATGTTGAAGTTTGAGATGACAGTATGCACACCCAACGTAAAGTTCTTATAGCGGCCCTTCAACGCTTTCAGTCCTGCGTAAGTGCGCATAGCGCGCTC
The DNA here is from genome assembly GCA_034438015.1 of Ktedonobacteraceae bacterium. Classification (GTDB taxonomy): domain Bacteria; phylum Chloroflexota; class Ktedonobacteria; order Ktedonobacterales; family Ktedonobacteraceae; genus JACDAE01. Next base: position 14,846 of record DAOTTD010000072.1, read on the forward strand.
AAAATTCCCTTTAACGCCACGCACGATATCGTGCTTTTCGCCAACGCCATCCAACGAAAGGTTGACAATGACATCGCTGGTGGGAGCAGCTTGCAAGACGCGCTCGATGCGACCAGGGATAATCTTATCCTGAATTCCATTAGTTGGGATGTTGATAATACCAGGACGACAATGCTGGTAGGCTAATCCGACCATCTCCGGCAGGTCTTTGCGCAGGGTCGGCTCACCACCACTAAAGGTGAACCAGTAGGCATCTCTGCCAATGGAAGCGAATGTCTTGTCGTACTCCTCAAGTGTGAAATCATCATTGGGACGCTGCCAGACATTGCACGTTTTACAACGAGAGTTGCAGCGATAACTCACGCTGATGGTAAAATTCATTGGGAGAGCAAGAGGTTTTCCAAGCGCATATGATGCTTGCATCTTGGCAATTTTCGGTAGGACTTCAAGCATGATTCTTTCCTTTCCCTTAAACTGGATATCAGGTTATTGGGAAGCCTTTTCTCGCACATCTTTAGTGTAGAGAAGTGCCTGGGAGAAGACCAGCTACAAACGTATCGGAAAAGAGCACTATCGGATTGTGTTGCAAAAGCTCTCTCCCAAAGGAGATATCCCCTGTCAGCAAACGGGTAGCGTCCTCATTGCGGGGACAAATGGCACATGGATGAGGTGGTTCTCACAATTCGCGGGAAACAATACCCTTTTTAGGGCATGGGTCACCACGAAAAAAGCCCGCTGCAAGGTGAGCTTTTTTCGTGGCGCGGGGTGGGTAGAGACGTTACGCTTTTTGACCCGCAATGTTTACAAGCCACGACACGCCAAACTTGTCGGTAAACGCACCGAACGTATCGCCCCATGGGGCTTTCTCAAGCGGCATTGTTACGTTGCCACCAGCCGAAAGCTTCTCGAAATAGCCTTTTAATTCTGCTTCGTTGTCACCACTCAGTGACATGCTATAGTTCGTCCCAGCGCTATACTCCATGCGGTCTGGAGTGTCGGAAGCCATAAATGTAATGCCATTATCAGCTTCCAACATGGAGTGCATGATCTTCTCGTCTTCGCTCGGATCTTGAGATGCGTGATATTCTTTGAAAGTACTCATCGTAAGCTTGCCACCAAAGACAGTTTTATAAAAGTACATGGCTTCGCGAGCGTTATCTCTAAAGCTAAGGTATGGGTTAAGTTTGGTTTGCATAGTTCCTCCTGGTTTAGTACTTGTTTTCGGCACTGAAATCCGGGCTCACTTACTGTGAGGATGAGCCCGGATTTCAGTGCCGAAAACAATAGTGAAGCTGCTAAGCACTTCTTTCTCAAAACCCTTGTCACCCCTCATACCACTGAGCCACGGGTGATCAACGTGGATAAAAACGCAGCGCGGCATTTTCTGCTCGGAGCTGTTTGAGTTTTTCGTCCCTGGTCGCGGCTACTCTAGCAGATCTCGGCTGCTGTTGGCAACTGCCTGGCCCTTCTGAACAGTTACGATTTTTACACGTATCCTGGTCCTACCTCGTGTTGGCCTAATAGGCCACTATGATCGTCAATGAGCAAAATGCGAATCGTCATAGGCATCCCCTTTCGAGAGAGGCTCTTCCCCTACGAAAGTATGAGAAGAAATCCATCCTTTGCGAGATGCGTTTAGCGTTGCCGAAAACTATACTTGCTCTATCAGCAGGTGCAAAGCTCTGCTTCCTATTGTACCATACCTGTTCTGCTCGCGACGCACAGGCAGAGACATGATCGGGCAGACAGACGAGGTTTTGATGAGTCGCGTTTGTGGAGAAACGAGGAACCACCGAGACGTTGTTGGCTGCCATTCGCCAGGCCGCTGGACAGATAGAAGAGCGTATCGAGGAAAGGAAGGTACCAGATGCAAAACAAGGCATCTCACACTATGCAGATTGCAGCGAGGAGAGCATTTCTGACTCAGGACCATCGTCTGGCGTTAGTCTGGCGGCTCCTCAGCTACCTGTTCTTTTTTCTTGTGGTGAATTTGCTTGCAAATGTAGTCAGAGTCGTATTACAGAATGTGGGTGTCCCGTCTGTCATCTGTCGGCTCGTCTTTACGCTCCTCTACATCAGTGGCATCCTTGGCCTGACCTACGTGTACCGTCGCTCTATCGACCGACGATCCTGGCAGGGCATTGCCCTTCCACCGCTTCACAAGCGTCTGCTTGATGTCACGGTCGGTGTGGTATTCGGCTTTTTGATCGTCGCGCTGGTGTTTGGGCTCGAGTATGCCACTGGCTGGATACATATCGTTGGATTCGAGGAGGGGGCAAGTGCTCTGACCTTCCTCGTCGATAGCTTGCTCTTGAGCCTCGCGGTTGGTGTGTGCGAAGAAATCTGCTTCCGGGGCTACCTCTTCCAGAACCTGGGCGAAGGCAGCCCAATTTGGATGGCAACCCTGGTGACGGGATTGATCTTCTGTGCCTTCCACTTGCTGGAAGTCGGTTTCGATACGCGAGGACTCTCGTTCCTCCTTTTTATCCTGCTGTTGAATGTCTTCCTGGTGCTCACACGTCTTCTGACACGATCACTCTGGTTAGCTATCGGCTTTCATACGGTCTTTGACTGGGTGGCAATCATTGTTGGCCTCGGCTCGGTCGTCTCGGCTGATCGTCACGTGCTTCATATTGAACGGACGGTCTCATTGGTGGCAGAAGACCTGCTGAGTATGTTCATTGTCGTGCCAGGCATGCTGCTGTTCCTGGTTTGGGCCCGGTGGAGCAATCGTCATCTCAGCTGGCGTGCCACGCTTGCTGAGGATGGTCAACCCCAGGCTAGCCAGGCACAACCCGGTCCTGTTGAGCAGGGAGCGTGAGCGGTCAAGGGAGAGGCACAGACAACTCTGTCTCAATGCCAGGCACCGTCTGTGCCGCCTTGCTCATCGTCTTCGCCAGGGGCCGTCTCAGGTACAGATCAGATCAAGTACCGCAACTCATTGAGGCACCGCGACCAGCAGAGACACCGCTGGCCCAGGTTTGAAGGTGCATAGTTCAGGGCGGCTACAAGAGCCGCCCTGAGAAAAGGAAGAACACATGAAAACGAATCTCTCTCGCACCATGGTTGGTGCTGTCCTGGCCTGCCTGCTCGCACTGCCGTTCACTGTGCTCTCTGTGTCGGCGACAGCACACTCAAATGAGCCAGACATTGCCAGCATCGATGCGTATGTGAGCGCACAGATGCAGGCCAATCACATTCCCGGCGTGGCCCTGGGCCTGGTCCACAACGACCAGGTCATGCACCTGCGCGGCTTCGGGGAGGCCTCCCAGAGCGGGCGAGCGGTCACCCCACACACCCCGTTCATTCTCGCCTCGGTGAGCAAATCCTTCACCGCGCTGGCGGTCATGCAACTGGTGGAGGCGGGCAAGATCGAGCTGGATGCGCCGGTGCAGCGCTATCTGCCGTGGTTCCGCGTCGCCGATCCGGTCGCCTCGGCCCGTATCACCGTGCGCCACCTCCTCTACCATACGAGTGGGATCCCGTCGTCGGGGTATGCCTGCGCGACGGACCGGGTCACGATGACCTTAGAGCAGTATGTGCGCAGTCTCGCCACACTCACTCTCGACCGACCGGTCGGCAGTCGCCCTAACTATTGCAGCACCAATTACGACGTGCTGGGACTCATCGTGCAAACGGTCTCGGGCGAGCCCTACGCCACCTACATGCAGCAGCACATCTTTGCCCCGCTCCAGATGCACGACAGTTTCGCCTCCGAGCAAGAGGCTAGGCGCGACGGGCTGGCACAGAGCTATCGGTGGTTCTTTGGGGTGCCCACCCCGATTGATTACTACAATCTGTCTAACGTTCCTGCAGGCTACCTGAGCTCCAGCGCCGAGGATATGACCCACTACCTGGTCGCGCAGATGAATGGGGGACGCTTTGGGTCGACTTCCATCCTCTCGTCGGCAGGGATAGCGACCATGCATGCGCCTGCGGTTCTACGAGAAGGGGGAAGCGGCTCGTATGGCATGGGCTGGGTCAATGGACCCCTCGCTGGGGTGCCCGCCATCTGGCACGATGGCAACAACGTCGTTGCCTCCACACGGCTGCTCATCGAGCCTCAGACCCACTGGGGCGCGATCCTGCTGGTGAACGGCAATAACTTGATTCCTGTAGACGGTGCGAACACGGCCCTCACGTCTCTGGCAGACGGAGTCACACGCCTGCTGACGGGGCAGACCCCCCAGGCTTCCACGAGCCTGACCACGTTCTACCTCATCTTCGATAGTATTCTCGTCGTGCTCTCCACCCTGGCGCTCTGGCCGCTCCTGCGCTTGCGACGCTGGTCCAGAAAGTTCGAGCAACGCCAGCCCCGGCGGCCCCAATTCCTGCGTCTTGGCCTCCGACTCACCTGGGACATCGCCTTGCCGCTGGCCATCTTGCTGGGCGTCTCACTGTTCGCGAGTTTGTTGGGCGCGACGTCGTGGGATTGGATCTTGCTCGGCTGGCCTGATCTGGGCTCGTGGATTCTCGCCATCTGCGCCCTCTTGCTGCTCACTGGCATCGTCAGGGCAGTGCTGGCGATCCGCGTGCTCCGACGCAAAGGCGCGGAGACGTCTCCGGTGGGAGCGTCCCCGAGCCCAGGTCTCACGTAAACCGTCCCATCAGCAATGAAGTGCTCTAGAAAGATCTCTCAAGAAATGCTGCATGAAACGTTTCTGAAACGTTTCATGCACTACGCTCAGACGTAGTCGTGTAAATGAGATCATTGGATGGCGGCAAGAGGGTAGAATTATCTGACGTAGTCTCAGCTTCCTTTTTCTCTTTCCTTCGCTATCACTGGGCTGATGTGGTGCGTCGCACTCATCATGTACTCCAATCTTTTCCATGCAGAGGCATGTCGTTTCCAGAAAAACATGTCTGCAGGCGAAGAACAAGACCATGTGAAAAGTGACAGGGGTCCTCTCTTATGAACGCCTTCCAATCCTTGCGCGAGCGCGATAACATAAAAAAAGCTGTCATTTTCTTTCCTCTCACCGCATTGTTGGCCACCGTTGCTGGACTGATCACCCACTTTGATGCGCCTGGTCATGCCACAGGACTTCCTGTAACCGATATGAGGATCTCGGGCATGGGTCATGACGGCACTACAAGCTGTGGCCGTCATCGGGTTTTTGTTGGCTTCACGGCTCAAAGAGGTCTCCTTTCAGCAACTGCGCCAGGAGTGAAGTTCAGGAAGTTCATGCCAGGAGAGGCGGCGGCCTTGACAACATCCGTAGCGACACACGACGTATACTTGCCAGAAGTTATTTTTTGTCGATGAATGAGCGAGCGAACAGCTGCAGCGACTCGAGTTTTGTTGCATCCTCGATCAGAGTATTCCTGTATATGAAGGAGGAGTTCTGTAACGTTCTGAGCTGGGGCAAGACCAGGCAACAGAATGCATGTACCTTTGCTATGGACCGATGAAAGGATAGACATCCATCTCATCATTAGGAGAGTACTTTTATGACAACCAATCTTCAGGTGAACGATCAATTTCCCGATATCGCCTTGCCGAATCACCAGAACGAGTTAACACGACTCACGCACTTCACGAAGCCCAGCCTCCTCGACACACACCTGGGATTCTTGGATGGCTATCCGCTGATCCTCGTCTTTTTTCGTGGGTTCTTCTGCCCACGCGATCAGCAGCAGATGAGGCAGTTGGTGGAGTTTCAGCACGAACTGGCCGTGAATTACGGCAGGCTTGTGTCTGTGAGTGCAGACCCACCACTCGTGCAGGCTGCGTTTCGGGCTGGCCTGGGGGCGCAGTGGACCTTCTTGTCGGACGAGCAACGGACCGTCATCAAGCAGATTGACATTCTGGACGAGACGGAAGGCGAATATGCCTATCGTGCGCAGCCGTATACGTTTGTGTTGCGGCCCGATTTGACCATCCACGCTATCTACAACGGATGGTACTTTGTGGGTCGTCCCACCAACGAAGAACTGCGGCACGACCTGCGCGCTATCATGGAAGCCCGCTCTGATTACCGCTACGAGGCGTATGACACGCCACAGGTGCGTCAAATCCGCATTCCTCAACAAGAGTGGGCTGATAGCGCACCCTTACTGGGAGCCAATGGTCTACCTGTAGCACGGGGAGTAATCCGTTGGTTCGATCCCAACGCGGGTATTGGCATGATCGCAAGAGATGAATCGGGAGAAGATGTGTTCTTTCACTTTACCGCTCTTCCTGGGCAGGGCTATCGCACTATCAAGCCAGGAATCCCGGTGAAGTTTGAGGTCGTCGAAAATAGCACTGGCCCGACTGCTCGTAATATTCATCAGATCAGGTAAATTGAGTATCAGCCTCCTGTGGACTTGAACCCTGCTTCCAGTTCCGAAATACCTCAAGCAGGAACTGCTTCGTCTCAGGAAAGACTGGTTCCTGCGCTAACTGGTGCAGCATGCCGACAGTTAGCCGTACCTGTTCAATATAGTTGGTACATCCAGGACAATCAGCGACGTGCTCCTTAAGCTGTTTGCGCAATCCTGGAAGCAGGACGTTTTCCAGATAGTCCGTCACCAACTCTACCACCTCTTTACAGGTGAGAGCATCGTCGATTGTCACGTTCGGGCTCCTTTCGCTGTGTTCACTTTCCATCGATTGGACGTGCTCAGGGGCACGTCAGGCCTGGATATGCCTTCAGCTTCTGTCGTTGTCCCGAGGAAAGCGTGACCAGTGTTCTTCGCATGATCGCTCTCGCCCATGCCTACCTTGCAACACCGATGGGGATTCATCAGACGAGCATATTTTATCCTATGAAGGACTGATCTGGCGCAACAGGCGCCAGAGTGAGCAGAATTTACGCTGTCTTCCTGAGCATCCCATCGGCGGGCATACATGGTGCGCTCACGTTCATGAACACACTCCGGTAGTGCGAGACGTGGAAGAGTTTGCCTGTCAGCACATCGCGCGCACCACCTGAAACGAGACGAAAGACTCCTACGGCCAGCAAAGCGCCAAGGGGTGGAGCCACCCAGTAGAGCCAGTGATAACGCCAGGACCAGGAAACCAGGGCAGGCCCAAAGCTTCGTGCTGGATTCAGACTGGTACCGGAGATGGGTGCTTCCAGCCACACCATCACCGCCACCAGAATCCATACCATGAGCGGCGTCCAACGCATGAGACGATGGCTACTCACAAAAAGAAAAATGGAGGATACGAGCAGAAAAGTCAAGCTCACCTCTGCCAGGAATACAACCCAAAGGGGATAAACTGCTCCGGGTACTGTCGTTCCATATCCTACACTGGCAGCATGTCCTCCCCAGACAAGCACCACCAGCAGTGAACCTATGATCGCACCGAGTAATTGACCAAGAATGTACCCTCCCAGGTCAAAATGATGCATCTTCCCCTGCATCCAGAACGCCAGCGATACGGCAGGATTGATATGACCACCACTGAGCTTCCCGAGCGGCGAAATGGCGACGAGCGCGCCACTTCCCGCAAACAATAGACCTGTGATGAGTCGACGGATACTTGTATCAGGGAGGACATGAGCCAGCGGTGAGCCTGTGCCAAAATCGAAGACAACTGCACTCACGCCGGCAAAGACAAGAAATGCTGTTCCAAGCAGTTCTGCTCCATATTCAAACCAGTGCAGTTGTTTCCACCAGACGTGATCGCGCATCGCTCTTTCCCTTTCTCAAGCACGCATTAGACTCCACGTTCTTAACTCTGGCAATTGTCACTCCGCTTGCGAGATGGCCCAGGCTGCATTCACGAGGCCGATGTGACTGAATGCCTGCGGGAAGTTGCCCAGCAACTCGTTACTCTCGGGATCTACCTCCTCGGCGAGCAAGCCGACGTCATTCGCATAGGCAATCGCCTGTTCGAAGGTCGCCCTGGCTTGCTTGACCTCCCCGGCCATTGCCTGTGCCTGGGCAAGCCAGAAAGTGCAAAGCAGGAATGTCCCTTCTTCGCCTTCCAATCCATCGGATG
>DAOTTD010000073.1:0-2867 GCA_034438015.1 Ktedonobacteraceae bacterium
GCGCCCAAGGCGTTCCACCTCCTGGAGCAAGGTCAGGGCCGCATCCACATCCACCCACAGCCGTTCCTGTCCCGCCAGCCGGTAGAGTTGAGAATCGTCTTCTGTCATGAGCAGGCTGGCTTGCCCCTTGGCGGGCGAGAGCACTTTCCGCAGCTTGGTGGTGGCGGTATTGAAGTATTGCGCGGCCTGCTCGGGATCGCTCTCCGGCCAGAGCAGCTCCAGGAGCGCTTCGCGCCTGGCCTGCCGTCCTGAGCAGCGCAGTAAGGCTTTGAGCAGGAGGCGCGGGTAACTGCTGCCGCCCCATTCCGCCGTTCGGACGCCGCTATAGCTGCTGACCACCCACCGCTCCACCCGAAAGGCCCCACAGAGCCAGACCCGAAAAAATGGGGAACCATGGGAGTTCTCTTTGCCGGTACGCTCGTTCATCTCCTGCTTCTCCCTGATCCACAACGTCATCTCTCTGTTGCAGTATAGCATACTCTCTGAGGAACTCAACCCATCATGGGTGTGTCTTCTTCAAAGAGCATGTAGCACCTTTCGGCTCACACCATCTCTCTCTCACGCAGCACGCATCGAGCACTCATTCAGCACTCATTCATTGCACCGCTTCGATGTCTGGTATGCTCTCGTCAATGACGCAATCGGGCAGGGGTGTCTGTGGAGAGAGCCTTGTAGAGCCTGAGAGCGCCATGTTGCCCAATTTCTTGCACCTTAACAATTGAAGAGCGTTTTCTGAGCTGAAACAGGACTCTTTGGGGAAGACTCGTTTCACACGAAAAAGTGTGGCGCGTAGCCACTTGCTTCCCAATGTCTCGCCCAATTACCTTCTTGTCGTGTCGAGGATTTTGGAGGCTGGACAGTGTAGGCTCTGCCCTTCCCATTATTCGGAAGGTGCGAGAGCGAGTCCCAGGCGAATAACCGCTGGTTCCTTCTTCCATGGTGACTGCTCCAGTGTTGTGTACAGATCCCTCACACGCTGCTGCGTGTTTTTTGCGCCTACTGCGTATGAGAGGGTGACCGCTTCTGTCGCAATCGTGGTGCATGCCTCAATGTCGTGTAAGCCATAGTACACTTCAGCTTTGCGAGCGAGTAAGCGCGCCCGGCTGGGAGTCAGGGTAGGATTATATATTTTCAGGCTCTTCTCAATCAATCGGAGCGCTCGATCATAATCATGGAGAAGTAACGCATCAACGCCCTCGTGAGCAGCCACTAAAGAGGCATGAAAGAGACGATGACTGCGTTCGGAAAGCGTCAAGTCCTGCTCAAGAACGCGTCGGGCCAATCCAATACTCCGCCAGCACTCTTGCGCCTGCTGTGACTTGGCGTACGCCTCTGAGAGCATCGCTAAAATATTGCCGCGCAAGCGAGGAAAGCCGTAGCCATTGATCATATCGAGCGCAGCACGAAGGGACTCAATAGCCAACACGGGCTTCTCCTGGCGCATAAAAATGATAGCCTCACGAACGCGGATCGCGGCCTTTAATTCGCTATCATCGAGTTCCTCTGCAAGGACGAAAGCCGTGTGATACTGGGCAAGGGCTTGATCGTAGTGTAAGAGATCTCCTTGTACGCTTCCCTGAAGCTGATAGACCAGGCAGAGCTGCGTGTGCACCCGCTGATGCCATTCTCCTCCACGAAAGCGTTGTGCTAGAGATGCTACTTCTTTGACCATTCTTCCCATCCCTTGAGCAGCACTCGACGGCCCTCCCATGAGGTGCGTTCGCCAGCGATTGGCGACCATATCTTCAATGAAGAGCATGGGATCATCATTGAAGAGAAGCATCTCGGTTTCTCTTTGGTGCTGTTCTGTTCCCAATCCCATAGAGATGGCAGGAATACCAAGCAGCGCGACAAGGAATCGACGGCGGTCGTAGTCCTTAATCACTGCCTCTTTCTCCAATCGTTGAACCGTATGGACACTGACATGCATGTACTCCGCAAGCTTGCTTTGTGAGATATTCGCTGCTTTTCGGTACTGCGCGACGAGTTTTCCCTGGTGTAACTGCTCAACTTGTATGCTCTTCATCTCTACCATGTACTTCCTGCCATTCTGGCACTATTTCTCGGAAAGTGCGGTGTACACGATCCGAATATCAAGTGATAATGAAAATGTAGGATGCATGATACAAGTGAGCTGCACTTTGGAATATCTGACATTCCATCAGTGCTCTTCATCAGGATAGACTACTTTCACGTTGTGAGTTCTGTTCTGAGTGTACCATGCATTCTCGCCCAGGGCAATATTTTGAAGAGGCTGTGGGAGAAAATGAAGAGAGGCATTTTCAGAAAGCTCAAGAGCGAATAAAGGGAAGAAGTGGCAATGGATTGATCACCATCTTTCCGTTCATGTGAATAGGCACATACCCTAACATAGGCGGCATAACTCATTACGGAAAGGAGCAACAGATTTTTCACGATAGAGGTAAGTATGTATAGGGGAATAGAGACAGGAATATTCATAATGGGACAAAGCGAAATATCACGGATGAGACAAACCATCGCGGCGGAATATCTTTCCGCCCAATTAGGACTCTTTGGACTGGCAGAAGGCACCTCGCGTCATAGCTTCATCACGAACAAAATGGAGCGATTGGGAGAATCCTTCGAAACTTTAGCGGAGATAATGGGCAAAGAGCAGGCCATTCAGATCGTGGCAGAAACGCTCCAGGAGGTGCCAGAGCAGGCCACACGACAGGAGATCGTACAGATTCTGCTCCATGAACTGGGGGACAGCGAGGCGACTCATACCAACTTGCGGTCTGTGGTAGAATTCTGAAAAGAGGAAACCAAGATCGGAAGGAAAGAGCGATGGCAAGGATAACAAGAGCAGCGCCACATTTATCAGTAGAAGAAGTAAAAGAGAGGAT
>DAOTTD010000074.1:0-5062 GCA_034438015.1 Ktedonobacteraceae bacterium
TGGACTTGTGCGCTTCAATGCGCCCATCGCCACAAACAAACCATCGCATTCACCAATCAGGAATTCTCCCCTATTCTTGAGATACACTTCCTCGATAGCATAGACATCATCATCCCAGGGACCACGCCCCAGGTAGGCTCCGGTCTGCTGAATGGCATGCACATGCAAATATGCGACAGCTACTCGATCGGCAGGCTCATAACGGCGCAGGGTGAACATGAAACGTGTCCTCACAATTTCTCGCGGATCGCGCCTCTGGCGAGCGGCGCGGTTAGTCGCTTGTACATATCAAAAATGATAAGCGTCAGGGCGAACCTCTGTCAAGCAGATTTTGATAACAGGAGTCCCTGAACAGGTCTCCATCCCTACTGATGAGTTGGGCTGATAGTCACCCCATGAACTATCTGCTATAATAGCGGAGCATCCGTATGAACGTGGAAGAGAGGAACTGTTGTTATGCCTGAACACTATAGAGCCCTGCAGGGCTTCAAGGACATTTTACCTGACGAACAACCCTACTGGCGCTTCGTCGAGCGGACCGCTGCGGAGGTCGCGCATCTGTACGGTTATCGACGCATCGAGACGCCGCTGCTGGAAGAGACCGCCGTATTCCGCCGCACGTCGGGCGAGGGGACCGATATCGTCGATAAAGAGATGTACAGCTTCGATGATCGCGCCGACAAAGAGGGACGGGCGCTCAATCTCTCCCTGCGACCGGAGGGGACCGCTGGCGTTGTGCGCGCATATCTAGAGCACGGCATGTTCAAGCTGCCGCAACCGGTCAAGCTGTATTACATGAGCGAGCCGATGTTCCGCCACGATAAGCCACAGGCAGGCCGTTATCGTGAGCATCACCAGTTCGGATGCGAGGCGCTGGGCGAGAGCGATCCTGCGATCGATGCCGAGATGATCGGGCTGCTCTACCAGGTCTACACGCGCCTGGGGTTGAAGCATATCCGCGTCTATATCAATAGCATCGGCGACCGCAACTGTCGCCCCCACTATATCGAGACGCTCAAGGACTACTACCGTCCCCTGCTTACCGACTGCTGCCAGGACTGCCGGGTGCGCTTCAATAAAAATCCGCTGCGCCTGCTCGACTGTAAAGAGCCGCAGGACCAGGCGAAGATCAAGAACGCACCAAAGAGCGCGGACCATCTCTGCGCGGAGTGTCGCGAACACTTTGCCGCAGTACAGCGCTTCCTGGAGTTCTATCAGGTTCCGGTCTCGCTCGATCCGCTCCTGGTGCGCGGACTGGACTACTATACGCGCACCGTCTTCGAGTTCACCTCCGAGATCGACAAGATGGCACTGAACGGCGGCGGACGCTACGACGGCCTCGCGGAGATCCTTGGGGGCGCGCCGACGCCCGGTATCGGCTTCGGGGCCGGCATCGAACGCATCATTCTGGAGCTGAAGCGCCAGGGCATCACCCCGCCAGAGGAGCAGCAGACGCGCGCTTTCGTTGTCTACTTCGATCGCACCACAGAGCTCAAGAACGCGGCGGTGCAGATTACTGCGCAGCTGCGACGAGCTGGTATCAAGGTCGAGATGAGCTACGGCGATCGCAGCCGCAAGGCGCAGATGAAACAGGCCAACGCGTCCGGCGCGGCCTACGCCATCCTGATCAAAGAAGAGGAACTCGTTGAAGATCTCGTCACCGTCAAAGATATGCAGGCCGAGGGTATGGATGTTGAGAGCAAGCAGGTCCAGGTAAAGCGCGATGCATTGATTGAGTATCTCCTGGGATAGTAAGTAGTGATGAGCCAGGAATTCTCTCACCTGATCGCGCTTCCCAGGCCGGATGGAGACAAGCCCCATCCCTACTTGTAGCCTCCATAGACCGCATGTCCCGCGCGCATCCAGTAGCAATCGACTGTGCGGAAACCAGCCTCGCTCAGCCACGCCAGTTGCGCACTGAGGAGTGAGGGCAGGTCGATGGTGTCAGACGAGCCATAGTCATAACGGAAATAGTTCCACTCTTGCTCAGTGAAGCGCTGGAAACCGCTCAGGTCGCCCCTGACCGCCAGGCTCTGCTCACGCACGATCTCGTCGTACTGCTGCGCAAAAAGCTCTGCGACTTGCTGATTAGCAGGTTTGATTATATCGGCCAGCAGCAAGGCACCGCCCGACTCCAGACGCGTCGCCAGGTCGTTGAAGAGCTGATGCTTCCCCTCATCGGTGAGGTGATGCACACAGAGCGACGAGAGCACGCACCGGAGTGGAGCGGGCAGTTGCGCACGCCACTCCTGTTCGACAATATCGAACTGGCGCAGCATGACGCGCGCGCCAAAACTGGCCAGCCGCGTGTGCAACTGCTCAAGCATGACCGTTGAGCCTTCGAGCGCGAGATAGCGGGCATTGGGAAAATGTTCGAGGATCGTCTCCGCCAGCTCTCCACCGCCAGCCGCCAGCTCTACAATGGTAAAGACCTCGTCGCGCTGAGCGGGGATCAATCCCAACAGTGCGCTCGTCTGTTCCGCGCGTGCGGGCACAAAGATCGCGCTCATCTCTAGAAAAAGCTGCGAATTGTCCTCGTCCCATTGATCGGGTGGAGTCGAGATGGGTTCTGTCATCGCATTATCCTTTCTAAACGGCTCGTTTTCTGGCATTACTCATTATGCCATACATAGTCCAAAAACGCCGAACGGAGCGCATCCGCTGCGCTCCGTTCCGTCACAAACATCTCCTATTGCTTCCCTGGCAGGTCATCGTCATCCTCTTCGGTGATGGTATACGGCGGCACCTCCACGGGCACGCGATATGGACCAGAAGACTGATTGTTCTGCTGCTCCTCCTTCTGAGCCGGCGTCAGCAGATCATTGGAGATGGCCTTGACCAGGCGCTCGATACGGTCCCAGCGAGCCGGGAAGCGATCGGCGTAGAACTTCTCTCTGCCCTCGCCATCGTAGATGTAGAGCGTATAGTCCTGGTTATTGTAGTGATATTGCACAGTGATATAGGTGATGCGCACAAGCTCGATGACCTGCAACGTTGCCTTTGAAGCCGCCTGTGGATCGACGTTGGTCTTCGTCGGGCTCGCGCTCTCAGACTGTACGAGGTCGACGGTCGCGCGCCATATATCCATCGGCACGCCTGCCGGAGGCGCATCGGGATAGAGCGTCTCGTTGACTTCATCGTTATAGATAAGGTCTCCGCTCGCCTTGACCAGTTGTGCGGCTGGAATAGGACAATCGCCGATGAAACGTGTCTGTGTGCGCAGATCGAAGCGGCGCACGATCTCACGATGGCGTACGACCTTGCCGGTGCGCCCACAGGTAGTGCAGGGCGACATCTTCGCTCCCTGACAGGTCTCGCAGACGCGCTTGCCATTGCCACAGGTACAATCGACCTCGCCCTTCACACAGTCCGGGCAGGGGATCGTCGGCCCCTTGGCAGCGGGATCGGTATCGACGGGATTGGGGATCGGCACACCCTGCTGGCGAATGCCCTCGAAGACATCCGAGACCTTGCCGCCGACCGAGCCAACGACGTTATCCGCCTGCTTCTTGAAGAATGTCTTCTTCTCGGTTGTAGACCAGTCAGCTACATAGCCACGACCGCGACAGGTTGTGCAGCGCTTCTTGGTGCGCCCCTTACAATCGGGACAGACGACCCAGCCGCGCCCATTACAATTGGAGCACAGCACATGTCCGGTCCCATTACACGCGGTGCAACTGACAGTCTCGTCCACTCCTTCCAGGCGTGTACGCGTCGAAGGCGCTTTCAGGCCAACGACCTCGGGCAGCTCGTAATCCCAGACGGGCAGGAGCGGCCTCACGCCAGCGACAGTTCGGCCTGTATACGGCTCGGAGACGACCTCCATAGTGCGCGTCTCCCAACGCGTCTGTAGCGTGATCTCCCACACCTCGTCAGTCCTCCACGAGCCCAGGTCCATATAGGTTCCCAGGTCGCGCGCCGTGCGCCAGTTCTCATTGCTCCACAGATTCGTCAATTGACGGATGCGCTGCTCCTCGACGTCATCTCCCTGGTGCGGCACCGGGGTGGTCTGGGCCTGCTGCCAGTAGTCGCCCGCTTTGTCGACAACCCTCCTGAAACGCTGCGTCGCCTCGTTCGCGCCCTTCGTCACCATGCGCCGGATTTCTTCTATACGCTTATCTATATTATCCTGTCTATTCTGACTATCCTGCCCAGGCTGACCGTTGTCGGTAGGGTCCGGGTTTTGCCCATAATGCCCATACTCGTCGCCCATGAGTTGATGCCTCCCTTTATATGTATGAAAATGCCATGCGCCCTTGCAATAACATCGTATTGCTCTCCTCTTACCTGTATATACGCCCTATCTATACACGGGTTGTAACACGGCACGGTAAGGTAATCAGGCTGGTTTAGCAAGGCCCTTTTGACTATCTATCATTGCATTAAAATCCTCCTGAATAAATGCTGGAACGTGGACGGTAATTATCTCAATGCTTAGCTTTTTTAGCATCTTTTATCTGTTTCTGAGTAATAAGAGCATTGGCCAGTACCATTGGAACAATGAGCAATTGCATCCAATCCCACAAGGTCTTGTTAGAAAAGCCCGCCCATGCCCAACTAAACCAGTAACCCGCGACAATCAATGTAGTCATAGACACTACAGTTATGAACGCAATGATAATACTCGTCGCCAATAAAGGCTGCTTTTGCTTCCGGAGCTGACAGGGTTGTTCTATTGCCATCGCATCTTCTCCTTTTCATCCTGCTCATAAAGTTTGGTTTAGAACGTGGAAGTGAAGTGGATCGCCATTAGTACAGGTATATAGACGTTTGCAAGTTTTCAAGCACAAAAAGATCTATGGATCTAGTACAAATGTAATGATCAAGATCATATATATTATATTGGTGGGGGACAGTCTCGGCACACACCAGGATTTCTAATTTAAGCGACACTACCATAGAGACATTTCAGGCTAGTATTTAGAGCATACGCGAAAATTTGGGTAGTGACTCTTGAGAGAAGTGGTACAATACCGATCAGGAGGACTATCATGACAGTCCCATCAGCCCTACCAAACTGTCCCAATCCGCAATGTTCGCAGTCGCACGTCATTGGCAACGG
>DAOTTD010000075.1:0-6141 GCA_034438015.1 Ktedonobacteraceae bacterium
GCGTATTACGCCCATCAACGCGTATGCGCAGCAGCACGAATGGGGCCGTACTACTCTGGGTGGTACCCGTTATCCCCGGATCGGTCGTTGCTCCGATATAGCCATCCTGCGCCAGCAGCAGAACAATCTCTTGTCTCAACGCCAGCGTGCCGTGATTGAATGGTTCGCCGGAGGGGTAGCAGAATTGTTGAATAGGGATGCCCAGATGCCTCTGCAATGTGAACTGTGAGATCTGTAACTCTTGCTGCGCTTGCTCAATAGATTCTTGCAAAACCTGTCCCATATCGACGTGATGGATCGTGTGTGACCCCATCTGCATGCCATTCAGCAGCATCTCGCGCATCTGCGGCCACGTCATCTGTCCCTGCCAGCCCACCTTACCGGTGATAATATAAAACATACCACTGAAACCGTGCGCCTTTAAAATAGGATAAGCGAATTTGTATGCATCATCATAGCCGTCATCAAATGTAAGAATGATGGGTCGTGCGGGTAGGGGAGCATTGTAGTATAGAGCATTGAATAGCTGGTTGAAGGTGATGGTGCGATAGCCCCGTGCCTTGAGATAGTCCATCTGCCGCGCAAACAATGCCGGTGTGACCTCCAGGCTGGCCGAGAGCGCGTCATGGACGGGAGTATCAGAAATGTGGTGGTACATCATAATAGGCACCTGAACCGTTCTGACCGTCGGCTCTACCGGTGGCAAGATGGGCGCCTCTAGATCGAACGGACCGCCATCCAGGACGAGCCACCTGTCCCCTGTTATATGCTGCACGACGAAAGGAAGGTTTTGGAAGAGCGGAGTCGGATTCAGATCCTCCGGTGGTGCCTGTTGTTGCGTCAACTGTCTCGCTACCTTTGGTGCAAGCTGCAGCGAGACATACACTGACAGGGCATTGCTGTATGAAGTCATGGTCTCTGGATTGACCCATTCAGGCAGCATCCAGACTTTCCCGAGCGTAAACCTCTGTAAATGATAATCCTGAAAACGGTCTTTCCAGAACGCTGCAAATGCCGTCTCGCCGGACCATAGAGCCCGCTTCTCTGGATGCAGCATCGACCAGAGGCGATCATAGCGGCCCTGAAGCCCCGCGTTCAGATACTGCTGAGCAATGGTTTTTACTGCCGCGCTCACCACATCGCCGCTTGCAAGGCGCGACTCTGGCTTCGGCAACATCTTTGGTGTCTCCGTTGGAGGAGAACCATCGGCTGTCAACAGAAGGTATGCTCCTAATCCTCCCGCCAATAGGATGCTGACAAATGCCAGTGTCAGCAGAACCCTTGCCAGCGTCATGCGCGATCCAGCTTTTTCCGATCTCTTTACTGCTTGCATGTATGATGCTACCTCTCAGTTTATCTGTCACAGTAGTTTGCAGTAGAAGCTTTATTCTAGATTCTATTGTTCATTCTCTCTCTGTCAATAATAAACTCTGCCGGTAGGACTTATGATGTACATGTAGGGGGATGATAGGAAAAAAGGGGGGTGTGTATTCAGCTCACCGCGCATGGCGAGCGAGAACTTGTTTCTCGTGGGTCTTATGGCCTATTTGGCCTACCGATGGCGACTTCATGCGATACATACTCTGGCACTAACGTATATTTTAATAGGGAAGAGTAGTGCTTCTCTACTATCATATTGTTCTGCTTACGCTGTCTATAAAAAAAGATCACCTGGCACAGGGTTTCTACAGGGGAGGGTGCCCGATGTATGGGATGGAAGTGGGCCGAACTGAACATAATCTTATAATTAGAATGGGGGTATGCGCCTTGGCGACAACTGGCGAACTACGTATTATTATCGAGGAGCTGGAGCTGGTTGACATTGGAGATGCTGCCAGCTACCTGGGTGAAGATGTCACAGTGGCGGAGGAATCGCACATTTCTGAACGGTCGAATTCTATTGGCTTTATGGGATGTCTGGTAACAGATCAGGATACTTTTGCTCAAAAGCGTTAGGCTCGATTCTACGTTTGCAGGAATGGCAACGGGCTCTGTGCGCAGGTCCGTTGCCATTCCTTATTGATTATGATTTTATGTATGGCTCTGCTTCTTGCCGACGTGTTCTGAAAAGCCGTTGTCTGCATAGGTGGCGGCGGTCAGTATCCTGATGCGCTTCTCGGCGTGAGGGATGCCGCATGTCTTGAGCTGTTTGACGACGGCCTTGATGTCGTACGGCACACGCCGGTGCTCGGCCTGCCAGAGGTTGTTCTCGCACGTTAAGATGGCGTACGCGGCCCGCAGATCGTTGTCGCGTGGCAGGCCGCAACTGCCAACATCGACAAGCAAGAGATGCCGCCAGCGCCGCGTGTAGGCGATGTGCAGATGACCAAATGCCAGCGCGCCGATCGTCGGCTCCAATCCACCGAGTAGATGCTCCAGCATGCTCTCAGGCGATGTGGGGAAAATGGCATCCTCTAAGTTCAATGGATTGGCGTGCACGATCAGCAGATCGCTGCCATAGGGATTGGTGATGAGGTGTGAGAAGGGCAGCGCTGCCAGGTAGCTGATGCCCTTATTCCCTATCTGCTCGCGCGTCCAGCGAAGAGTATCGCCCTTCTTGGGTCCCGCGTCGGGTTTTCCTTCGACGACCTCCTGATCGACGTTGCCCTGAATGACCGGGCAGTGCAATGCCTTGACGATGTGCAGAACCTCGTCGGGTCGGGGACCGTTCAGGCAGAGATCGCCCGCGATCACTACCTGGTCTATCGCTGGCTGCTGCCGCAGGTCGGCAAGCACCGCCTCCAATGCAAGCTGATTGCCATGAATGTCGGCAATAATGGCTACGCGCATGTGTGATATCCTGTGTATTAAGTATCTTTGGACCTACGGAAAGAAAAACGTTGCCTGATAGAGGCAACGCGACGATGCATTTCATACCTACATCTGTAAATATATCATATCTTCGTAGTAAGGGGGCAACACTATGCGGCATCGCATCGGTATCATTTCTGACACCCATATTCCTCATTTTAGTCGATTACCTGAGTCACTGTGGGCGCATTTTGCCGGGGTAGAATTGATTATTCACGCCGGCGACCTCTCTGTGCTCTCGGTGATTGCTGAGCTGGAGACGATCGCGCCCGTGGTGGCCGTACAGGGCAATATCGAGCGCGAGGAGGTGGAGCTGAAACTGCCCATCAAGCGCGAGATCGTTGTGGGTCAGTGTCGCATCGGCATCGTCCACATTCTGGGCGATAGGGCTCATTACGCGGAAACGGCGCGGCGCAAATTTCCAGATGCGCGCGTCGTCGTCTTCGGGCACAGTCACGATCCTTATAACCAGGAACACGGTGGTCAGTTGCTCTTCAATCCGGGCAGTGCCACCGATAGACGCCGCCAGCCGACGTGTAGCATCGGCATGCTGGATATTGATGACGAAACGAAGAATGTGCGTGGCGAGATCATCAGGTTGTGATGCTCAACATTGCACCCTAAAGATATATTTTCTTTTGTCGATGGTAGAAGATAGATGATTGTTCTCACTATTGGTGAAAGGACCTCTACACCTCCTCTCTCCTATCCTTTTTTAGTAGTTCCCCCCATTTTTGTCCAGGTCACCATCTGGGCTGACCTGTCGTTGTACAGGAGGATTACAACACAATGACTAGACGACTGCTCCTCTTCTATGATGATTCTTATGACGCGGTTAAGCACAATCGAATGATGATGGAATGCGCGCTCCAGTATGTTGCCGATGGTTATCGCGTTTTTCCGCTGCACACAGTGATGGCGGAGGGCGACTGCACCTGTGGGCGGCGCGAGTGTGCGAGCATAGGCAAGCATCCACGCACTGAGCATGGGATGAAGGATGCTTCCACTGACCAGGGACAGGTCAGGAGATGGTGGCAGACCTTCCCGCGCTCGAATATCGGGCTGGCGACCGGCAATGGGCTGGTGGTAATTGATATTGATCCGCGCCACGGAGGGTCATTGGAGGCGTTGAAGGAGATTGCGCCCTTGCCGAAGACCACAAGCGTCCAGACAGGGGGTGGTGGTTGGCACCTGTACTTTACGTACAATGCGCAGGGGAGTATCCCCAATAGCGCAGGGCTGCTTGGCGAGGGGATCGATGTGCGCGGGGATGGTGGCTATGTGGTTGCTCCACCGAGCCTGCACGCGTCCGGCGAGTCCTATCGCATCCTGGGACCTACAAAACCGGTTCCTCTGCCAGAAGCGTTCTTGCGTCTGCTGCTGAGTCCCAGAGGGAAGCAGAAGAAAGATATTCCTCCGCCTGAGCAGTCAATAGCAGCGCAACTGGCGCAGGATCTTGTGATTCGTGAAGGTCAGCGTAACGACCGCCTGTTCAGTCTCGCGTGCAAATTGCGGAATTGGGGTGCAAACGATCAGGTGGTCGAGATCGCGTTGAATGCTGCCAATAACATGCACTGCCAGCCGCCAATGGGTGCAGCGGAAGTGCGGCAGATTGTAAGCAGTTCTCAACGCTATGAGCCAGGTGCATCACCGCTACCAGCGCCGTTGCGCATTCTGGGACGTGCAGAGGCCATGAGTACGACCTTTCCTGAACCGAAGTGGGCGGTGGAGCGTATCCTGCCGGAAGGCGTCACCTTGCTAGGAGGCAAGCCAAAGATGGGCAAGTCCTGGTTGGCGCTCTGGATCTCGCTGGCGATTGCCTCGGGATCGCTGGCACTAGGACGCCTGCCAACGACACAGGGAAGCGTTCTCTACCTGGCGTTGGAGGATGGAGCGCGCCGCGTGGTCGAGCGAACGAAAAAGTTGCTGCAAGGGCTGCCCTGGCCGGAGGGATTTGTGTGGTCAAACGCGTGTGAGTCGCTCGCACAGGGCGGTCTGGGTGGAATCGAGGAATGGCTTAAAGAAGCGTCCGATCCCAGGCTGGTGGTTATAGATACGCTCGTGCGTGTGCGTGCGAATAGCAGTGGGGGCAGTGTCTACGCGGAAGAGTATGCGGGGATTGTGCCCATCAAGGACCTGGCGGAGCGCTATCATGTCGCAATCCTGGTTGTGCATCACCTGCGCAAGGCGAGCGCGACCGACGCTATGGACGAGTTCAGCGGGTCAACGGGTCTGACAGGAGCCACCGATTGCAACATGGTCCTACGTCGGGAGCGCGGGAAGGGTGAGGGTGAACTGCATGTCACCGGACGTGACGTGGAAGAGCAAGCCCTGTCTCTCGTGTTCGACAAGGAAACAGCCCGCTGGTCGTTGACCGATACTCCTGATGACGATGAGAAAGAACGGGTACCAGCCATTTCCAGATCACGGCAGGAACTCCTTGACCTCTTAGGCGAGAAAGATCATCCGCTGTCGCCATCAGAGATCGCACAGGAACTGGGTCGGGACCCGACGAATATACGCGCTCTGTTGGGCAAACTGGTAAAAACGGGAGAGGTATGCCAGGTCGGTAGAGGATTGTACGAAGCGAGAAGGTCATCTGTTACCGCTTCATCAAACGATCACAACGATCACAACGGTCACGATGGAGGCTGAGATGGCCTGTAGAGGGAGTTGAGCGGGTACGAAGGATGTGATCGCGGCTGTTCAGCCGCGATCACAACGATCACAAAACGATCCTACAAGGACAGACCAGAGCATCCTCCCGCAGGGCGACCGCGCCATCCCGTTGTTTCGTCGCCTTATCTTGACGCCAATGGGGGGATGGATCGTCGTCTCCCCGATCTCACTGGTCTACCCCCGGTCCCACATTTCTTGACTTTGCCGTTTGATCACTATATACATAGTATATACAGGGGGAATATCTCTTCTGTACTAACTGCTGATATCCAGGCCAATCGACTATGCAAAAGCCTGACGAGCATCAATGCTCTCACGTGAATGTGATCGTTGTGATCGGTGCTGAACTGCCGCGATCACATCCTTCGCACCCGCTCAACCCCCTCTACAGGCCCTATCAGCCTCCATTGTGATCGTTGTGATCGCATATTGTACCCCACACATATGATGGTAATGGATAACCAGGCTATCAATGTGCCTGGATATATTTCTGCCCGCCCATGTAGGGACGCAGCGCCTCGGGGATGCGGATGCTGCCATCGGCCTGCTGGTGCGTCTCGAAGAGCGGGATCAGGATGCGCGGCGAGGCGATCGCTGTATTGTTGAGCGTGTGCACGAATTTGACCTGCCCATCTTCATCGCGGTAGCGCA
>DAOTTD010000076.1:0-5162 GCA_034438015.1 Ktedonobacteraceae bacterium
CAAGCAGATGCTTCTGCACTTTCCCCAGCGCGTTGCGTGGCAGTTCGTTCACAAAGACGACGCGGCGTGGTTTCTTATAGCTGGCAAGGCGCTCACGGCAGAAGGCGATGATATCGGCGGCGTCAGGTGTCTCGTTCTTCTTCGGCACGACCATTGCCACGACCTGCTCACCCATTTCGGTATCGGGTACCCCGATCACCGCTACCTCGGCGATCGCGGGGTGCATCGCCAGCACATCTTCGACCTCACGTGGGTAGATGTTGTAGCCGCCGCTGATGATCAGCTCCCGCGCGCGTCCGGTGATCGTGTAGTATCCGTCGCGGCTGTACCAGCCGAGATCACCGGTCTTGAACCAGCCATCGACGCTGAATGCTTCGGCGGTGGCCTCCGGTCGGTTCCAGTAGCCCACAAAAACATGCGGCCCGCGCACCTCGATCTCGCCAATCTCGTCGGGCGGTAATGGCTGGCGCGTGAGCACGTCCACGATGCGCGCCTCCTGTCCGGGAAACGGTCCCCCGACGGTGCCCGCGCGCCGCTCGCCCTCGTAGGGATTGGTCAGGTTCATGATCGTTTCGGTCATGCCGTATCTCTCAAGGATGCGCTGCCCGAAAACACGCTCGAAATCTGCGAAGACCTGTGGGCTGAGCGGCGCAGACCCGGAGACGAAGAGCCGTAAGGGATGTGGTGGGACGCCCTGTCGTTCCGCTTCTGCCAGTAACCGGAGATACATCGTCGGCACGCCGAAGAAGAGGCTGATGCTGGCATCGTTGTGAAGTGTGGTCAGGATATCGACGGCATCAAACTTGCGCCGCAGTACGACGCTGGCACCGTTGAAGAGCGTCCCATTCATACCAACCATCAGGCCGTGCGTGTGAAACAGGGGCAGCGCCAGGAGCAAACGATCACGCTCGGTCCAGCGCCAGGTATCCGTTATGGCTGCAATGTTGGAGATAAGATTGGAGTGGATCAGGAGCGCGCCCTTCGCCTGTCCCGTGGTGCCCGATGTATAGCCAATAACGGCAGGATCAGTGGGTGCAGGCATGCTATAGGATGGTTGGCTAGAAATGGCACGGGCTCCATGTGCGAGGAAATCGGCGAAGGTGATACACATTAAAGAAGACGTCTGTTCGCCTGCATCGTTCATTACTACCAGTGCCGTCAATGATGCTATCGCCAGGCGCTGCAATGCTTCTTTGCCCACAGCATTGGTTACGCAGAGCCGCACGCCCGCATCGGTCATAATGTGGCGCAGCTCAACCTGTCGATACTGCGTGTTGACCAGCACCACGATGCCACCGGCGAGCTGCGTGCCGAGGTAGGCGACGACAAACTCGGGGCAATTGTCGAGGAAGAGGGCGAAGCGCTCGCCGGGCTGCATGCCCCACGCGGTGAGGGCATGGGCGAAGCGCTCGATATCTCTATAAAGCTGCTCATAGCTGATGACGCGGCCCTCGAAAAAGATGGCCGGACGCTGTGGGTGCTGTTGTGCGTGATGGGATACTGCCTCAACTATCGAGTCCATAGAAAGGCCTTTCCAGGACATTTTTAGAGGTTCTGACCAACGGCATGCCGGATCTTCACAAAGAGGATCACACGCGAATCACAGAATAGCGCCATGGCGCATCATAGTGTTTCGCCAGTGTGTCATAGAAGGCTCCCGTAGGGTCCTCCTCAATGCGCTCCACAATCCCACGAAACTCGGCATAGATATAGGGATTATCCACATCCGTGATAGATATAGCGACACGCGGGTCCCGCCGAATATTTTGATACTTCTTGCGATTAGTCGTGTGCGTGAACTTGATATACTCTCCATCCCACAAAAACCACATAGGAGAGGATTGTGGACCCCCATCGGGTCCAATGGTTGCGAGGTGTGCAAACCCCTTTGATTGAAGTAGTTTCTGAACCTTTGGATTATTCAGGTCTGCCATATGAAACTCTCATTTCTCTTCAAAGATTTCCATCGTTCGATCAGGAACGGACTCCCGATGCCTCCCTGATGCAGAGATATTCGCCCAGACGTTGCAGCGCTACTGCTGATAGTCCGCATAGGTCGCCGGACTATGACTTAATGCCGCCGCCATCGAGGTTGACAGCCTGTCCGGTAATCCCTTTGCTGCTATCCTGCGCCAGGAAAACGGTGAGGGCGGCGATCTCTTCGGGTTCGATCAGGCGATTTTGCGGGCTGGTCTTCGCCAGGAACGCTCGTGCCTCCTCGTTCGCCATGCCGGTGCGAGCGACGATATTCTGCACACTTGCATCGGTCATCGGCGTAGCGACGTAGCCGGGGCAGATCGCATTGACCGTGATATTATACGGCAGCAGTTCGACCGCCAGGGCACGAGTCAGGCCCAGTACGCCGTGTTTGGCCGCAGTGTAGGCAGCGATATAGCGGTCGCCGACGCGTGAAGCAATGGAGGCAATCGTGATGATACGCCCGGAACGCTGTTCCACGAGCTGTGGCACAAAGGCTTTGCTAACGTAGTAGACGCTGGTCAGATTGATAGATAACATGCGGTGCCAGAGTTCGTCTGAGTGATTGAGAAACTTATGGCTACCGGCATTCCCGGCATTGTTCACCAGGATATCGATGCTGCCCAGTCCCTCAAGAAACGTAGCGGCCATACGCTGTACCTGCTCCGGGTCCGTGACATCGCAGGTAGTAAACACGCTCCGACGTCCCATCGTTGCAATATCCGCAGCCAGGCGCTCAAGCTCCGACATTGAGCGGGCGGTCACCGCAACATCGGCGCCTGCTTCAGCCAATGCCAGGGCGATGCTGCGGCCAATACCGCGCCCCGCCCCGGTGACGACCGCTCGCTTTCCTGCAAGCGATTGATTATTGCCACCCGCCATACAGCTATATCCTCCCTCAACCAGGTAGAATCGCAAAAATAGGTGACAACTACGCCTTCACGAGATTGCGTGGTGTGCCCGCCAGAAACGCCTTCACACCTTCAATCGTCGTATCCTGGATACGGCGCAACGCTTCTTCAGAGTTAAAGGCATTATGGGGCGTGAGTATTACATTCTGCCGACGCTGCAAAACATGGTTATGTACAAGCATCTTCAGCTTCTCCTCAGCACCCGGCGTATTTATGAGTTCCTCTTCATGCTCCAGGAACTCTTCGCCTTCAAGTGCATCAAGCGCCGCGCCCGCCAGGATGCCATTATCGAGCGCCCACGCCAGCGCCGACGTATCAACGAGGGAACCGCGCGCCGTGTTGATCAGATACGCGCCGCGTTTGAGCTGAGAGAGCGTTTCTTTATTGATCATATGATAGGTCGCTGGAATAGCCGGAGCATGCAGCGACACAATATCGGACTGGGCCAACAGCTCATTCAGGGGAACATAGCTGAAGCCAAGTACCTCTGACAACAAGCGGTTCTGCATAACATCATACGCCAGCACCTTCATGCCGAAACCGGTAGCGATACGGATGACGTGCAGGCCAATCGCGCCGGAGCCCAGGACGCCGAGCGTCTTATGATAGAGATCGAAGCCACGCAAACCTTCTAACGTGAAATCGCCGCGCTGGGTGCGTGCGTATGCCAGGTGCACCTTGCGTGAAAGGGTGAGCATCAAAGCAAACGTGTACTCCGCGACCGCTGTTTCTCCGTAGCCAGCGACATTGGCGACCGCAACCCCCCTTTTCTGCGCCAGATTGAGATCGATATGATCGTACCCAGTCGAGCGCGTCGCGATCAACCTGAGCTTCGGCATAGCTTCGAATTCGGCTGGACCTACCTTCGAATGAATGAATGGGATGAGCACCTCGACGTCTTTCAGGCGTCCAGCATCCACATTGGCGAGCGTCTCGGTGGTCGTATCCAGCGATAGGACATCTTGCAATTGTTGCGTAAGGTAGCTAGCCTCGTCCTCATTGGCTTCCGTGACCAATCCATGTGGTTTTGTTGACTGCATAGGTTTCCAATCCTCCAATCAAATATGTAAGTGGTGATTCATCTCAACGCCGGAGTAAGTTGCATTGCCTCATGGAGAAGTATATCACATCTATACGAGCTACCTAAAGGAATGCTGGAATGGCCATTCGAGTGATTGTTTTTGATATCGGTGGGGTGCTGGAAACCACGCCTGACATGGGGGTGATGGAAAAGTGGGAGAAACGTCTCCATCTGAAACCGGGCGAGTTAGGCGAGTTAGCGGATGTCTTGACAAAGCCGCGCGTCTGCATATTGATAAGGAACGAGCGTGATATTCGGAAGAATGTCTGTTCTTCGAGAATAGTTCGCTCCACGCTATTCCGAAGAACAGACATACCTGTCAAGGCTGAGACGATGGGGTATGGCTCCCCCCCAGGAACATCGCGATCTGCCCTTACTTTTGCTCAACGAACTCGCCCTCGATAGAGATTTGGACCTTGTCGCTAACGATCCACCTGCCATCCATCATCATGTTGAATGTCATGCCGAAGTCCTTGCGGTTGATCTTGCCCTCGGCGCTGTAGCCGATGCGGTGGCCCATCATTGGATCATGGAATTCTCCGTACTTCACCACAGCAAGCGTCACTGGCCGGGTGGTGCCCTTGATGGTCAGATCGCCGGTCAATGTGTAGCGATCCTGTCCGGCTGCCTCGATCTTTGTGCTTTTGAAGGTAATCGTTGGGTACTTGTCGATTTCCAGAAAGTTCGACGACCGCAGGTCGTTGTCTCGCTGGGGGTTGTGGGTATGGATACTTGCTGCCTGGATGGTGATGTCAACCGTTGACGCTTCGGGGTGCGCGGGGTCGATAAAGCCGTTGGCGGTGACATCGAGAAAGTTACCGCGCACTGTCATCATGCCCAGGTACTTGTACGAGGCGCGCGACCAGCCAGCTTTAGCACATCCATATAGCCACGAATTTGAGTGGCCTCCTATCAGCGGGAACAAGGATATCTTCAACTTGGCAATAGGAGCAAATGACGTGTATAATAGTAGCGCTGGGAGATAAAGTATACAATTCAGCATGTCAAAAGAAGAAGAAGAATATGTATATATAGCTGTGGAAGAATAATCTCTTATGCTTCTTCTAAAGGGTAGCTCTCCACGAACTGGTGAAAAGGGAAGGAGAACTTGAAAAACTATGCGTCCGTTGGCATGCTTTGAATATGAAAACAAACAAAGAACCAATGAACGCGTCCCTTCAATTTTGCCCCAA
>DAOTTD010000077.1:0-15742 GCA_034438015.1 Ktedonobacteraceae bacterium
CTGTTGAATAAAGTAGATGAGTGTGTCTTACAAGATTAAGGGGAGGAATTATGATAATGATTGTTTTTGCGATGGTGTTACTGTTTGTACTGTTGGATATTGCGGCGCTGCGTTGGGGCTATGATAGCACCGATGGGCGCGAGGGCTATGTGCGGGAGATGGAGCACCATAGCCTGGATGGTTTTAGCGCGGAGCATCACACATTTTCGACGCTCTAATTGAGAAGCACAACCTCTTCGCCGACCTGTAGGGTGCGCTCGGGCGCGTTTTTCTCAAAGAGATGCACGGCCTGCTGGCCCATAACGCGCCAGCGGGCTTTGCGGGCATCGATCTGCAGGCGCACGAAGGCAGTGTTCTCGTCGATACCGGCGACGAGAATGCCGTCGGGTAGATCGCTGATGAGCGTCTGTAGTTCCGAGCTATCGAGGAAGCGGGACATGCGATCGAAATGGGGGAAGACGACGAAGTTGGGGACGACTGCGAGCGAGTCTATCCAGCGCGGCTTCTTTCCATCCATGACCTGGCGTATGGCGATAGTATAGCGGCTCAGCATCATCGCGCCGGCGCTGCAGCCCGTGAGCACGGCACCCTGCTGATAGGCGGCGGTGATGATGTCCCAGGCCGGTGTGTCGCGCAGCGTCTCAATAGTGTGCTGGGGATTGCCACCGGAGAAGTAGTAGAAATTGGCCCCTTGCAGGAGGGCAAGCTGCTCAGGATTGTGCGCGCCGACGCGATCAATGATCGTTGTGGCGCGCACATCCTGCACGCCGAGTTGGGAGAAGTGGCGCAGGCCCAGGTTGTTCCAGGAGATCGGGCCGTTCGGTTCCAGGCCGCTCGCCGTTGGGAGCAAGGCAACGCGCGCGTTGGCCGCACCACCGAGCGTCTCCAACAGATAGGTATCGGTCGTATCCATGACGTTCAGGTACTCGCCGGAGCCGACGAGGGCGACGGCTCCCGGCGAGGGATGGACGCTTTCAGATTGCATATGGCCTCTCATTTCTATCCAGCATGGGCAAAACGCAGCAGATCGGCGATCGTGAAATCCCCAGGCCGGGCGGCGGGGAGCGTGGGACGCCACTCGCTCTCGGCGTTGAGGTAGGAGGTGGGATCGTTGTCGATCAGACCCAGCAGCACCTCGGCCACAATGCGGCCACCGACCTCACCCATGTGCTCGCCGTTATAGCGCACCTCGGCCTCGCGCAGAATGTAGTACCAGAGCGGCGTCTCGCTCTTCCAGCCGAGCTGGTGCAGGCCCACCTCCTCCCGCGTGAGCGGCGCGACACCCATCACCCTGGCGATTGCCTCGCCCGAGGGCAGACCGAGTCCCTCGCCGCGAATGAGATCACGATAAGCGAGCGAGCTCTCTTCTGGAATCTCCGTTGTACCGACCACCGACTCCGGCAGGTTGATCAGCGCGTGGGCAAGCACGGTGTCAATGCGTTTGCTGGCCTGTGGAGGTCGCTTTGCATCCATATTGAAGAAATAGGCCCAATCGATAGTGCGATCGTGGTTGACGGGACAGGTCCCCTGGTAGTCGGGGAAGACCTGGCCCTGGGCACCGCCGTCGTTGAGGCAGTAGAGCTGACGCACCTGGCTATGGCCGTAACGATAGGCAGCGTCAGCGAACTCCACAGGGATATACGCGCCATGCTCGTAAGAATAATACTTCAGGCCGTTCGACAGGATATCCTGCATAAGCTCCTCGCCAACGGTAAGCGGGAGGAACTCGTGGGCAACGATCCACTGATAGTGCCAGCGCACGAGCCGCTGGGCCTCGCCGAACACATTCGCGGGCTCCACGCCCTGCGTCCTCAAATGGTCCACGACCGCGTTGTGGAACTTCAGGAAGGCGAGGTGCAGTTGCGAGATGATCAGATGTACATCGTCGCGGGGATCACCGAGTATGGCGCGACCCTGGCGATTTCTGGGCAGATCGTTCAGCGCATTCACATCGTTGATGCCGAGCAGGAATTTATCCGCGTCTTCAAGATCGTAGATATAGGGACTGCCCGTAGGGCCGGCGGAGTAGAACGATTCCAGATCGAGGCGCGGCGTCCTGAAGTTGCGCAACTCTTTCAGGCGTGCGTGGTGCTGAAGCAGGCTGCGATCAGCGGTAATATCGTGGGCGATAAGTTGGCCGATAAAGGTGAAACCGGCGGGGATACGCGGGTTATCGGAGCCCGCATCCTGCTCCCGAGGTGCGGCATCGGCATCCATATAGGAGCCTGATCGACCAAGCGTCAGTAGGATAGCCTCGTCGCTTTTGGGAGAGGGGAGACCGGGAAACATCCTACCATACTTACCTGCCTTCGCCTGTGAAAGGGCATCTTTGAGATGCGGGGCGATGACACAGCTATGTTGTGCAATTTGTGTAGCCATAGAATGGAATGTGCTCCTTGCATAATGTATCGCATAATGTATCTACTCAATACTATACAACACAGGCAGGAAGCCTATACCGGTGATTCGGCTAGCTATGACCTGGAAAAACGACCAGTTTCTTCCCCTCTCCATATTTCTCCCACCCATCCATTTTAAAAATCTCCCCTTTGAGAATCTCCACTTTCACACGTCTATATTAGTGTCGAATTACACTATTGTCCTTTTTATCGATTAAGAATTTGTAGCAGTTTTAAAGTACATATGTTCTAAAACAGTAACAGGAAAGATAAGCCCTCAAGTTTAGGGAAAAAGGGACGGCATGTTCTTCCTGGAAGAAGTCTCTTTCTACTATCGAGATGGCTCAATGTTTCTAGATATTGCTGTAAGGGGTGAGAACATGTCATTAGAAGGACAACAATGTAGCCACTACCGACTTATCAAATTGCTCAAGCGCGGTGGCATGGGCGAGGTCTATCTGGGAGAAGATACGCTCCTGAATCGCCAGGTCGCCATTAAAGTGATCTACACCGATGCCGCGTCCCCATTCGATCCCAAAGCTGCGCAAGAGGCCGTCCGTCTCTTCTTCCGTGAGGCGCGCGTCATCGCCCAGTTTGATCATGTTCATATCCTCCCGCTCTACGACTCCAACGAGGATATCATCAACGGTACGAAAGTTATGTATATGGTGATGCCGTTGCGGCAGGAGGGCTCCTTCGCCGACTGGTGGTATGAGCATGCGCAAAAGGGTCCCCTGCCCCTGCCTGCTGTTGAACGTATCGTGCGCCAGGCGGCTGAGGCGCTGCAGCACGCGCACGATCGCCAGGTCGTGCATAAGGACGTCAAGCCCTCTAACTTTCTGGTGCGCGGGCACGCGGAGCACCCCAGCCAGCTCGATCTCCAACTGGCCGACTTTGGCATTGCCAAGATCGCGCTGTTGACCAGCGAGACCCAGGCCGTTCGCGGCACGCCATTCTATATGGCACCCGAGCAATGGGACGGGCGACCCGTTCCCGCCACCGACCAGTACGCGCTCGCTGTCATGGCCTACGAGTTGCTCACGGGCCGCCTTCCTTTCGAGGGCGGAGGGCAACAGCAGCTCTGGTATCAGCATACCCAGAAGAGGCCCGAGCGGCCCAGTAGCATCAATCCCAGCATACCCAGAGAGATCGACGAGGTTCTGCTGCATGGGCTGGAGAAAGATCCCAAACGACGCTTCTCGTCCGTCTCTGCCTTCGCGCACGCCTTTCAGCGCGCTGTCATCAACAGCGGCAACATCCAGCACACGGTCAAGGTGAGCCCATTCGAAGCCCGCGTCGGCACCTCACGCCTGCTCACTCTCTTCGATGGACGCGAGGTGAGCGTTCAAGTACCGGCGGGTGCCTTCCAGGGTCAGACCATTCGCCTCGAAAACAATGGTCGCCCAACGACCTACGATGGCTCACGCGGCGCCCTGATCGTCACTATCGCGATCGAGGACGCGTTCGCATCTGCGCCTACAAACTATGCTGGTTATATGGAGCCAACTGTGCCGGTATTTCTTCCTGCTAAAGAGGAAATCTCAATACCTCCTCTTCCTGTGCCACCGGTGCCCGTGCGACGCGCTCCAGCCAACAGGGGACCATTGGTCAGCGTAGTAGCGCTATGCGTGCTCTTGCTCGGCAGCGGCCTGTGCTACCTTACCAACCAACAATACCATTTCAATACCATCAAAGCCGCCGGACAGGTTGCCGCAGTAACCGCCAGCGCCAGGGCTGCCACGCGCGCCACTGCCGCTGCCGACGCGGGAACCGCTGCCGCCAGTACCGCTACAGCCCGCTCCCAGGCCACCGCCACCGTCGTGCAGGAAAATCCGCTCCCCGGCTACTTCTCCGGCACTGGTATGTTAGCGCTCGACGATCCGCTGACTGATGATAGTAATCATCTATGGGCACCGTCTTCGACCTCCACGCCACAAAATGGGAATTGCATGTCTCTCCATCAAGGATTGGATGCCAGCGTCGGCGTGGTTACGGGTGCTAACGGAGTCACAACCGCCAACGGAGTCACAACCGTCGGATCGGACATAACATTTCATGATTGTATCAAAGGGGACAACGCTCAAATTGCCAACTATAATTATGTTAACTTTGCCTACGCAGTTGACATGACCATTAATCAGGGCGATTGTGGTGGCGTCGTTTTTCGCGCCACAAGTCAGCCTATGTACTACTTCGTCATTTGTGAGGATGGAACCTATCGCCTGGTACGTTACAAGAGCGACACAGACGGGAGTGTAACGCTCATTCCTGATTCTGGTTCGAGTGCAGCGCCGACCTCCGCCGCCATTCACACGGGGATAACTGTGAGCAATACCATCGCCGTAGAGGCAAGAGGGGCTCATATTGATCTCTACGTGAATCAGACGAAGATCGATAGTATAGACGATCCCTCATACAGCTCTGGTTATGTGGGTGTGGTCGCCAAATCTCTGCAGCCCGCTGCGAGCGATCCCACGGATGTCACTTTCACCAACGCTAGGGTATGGACCCTCTCCTGAGAGACAAAAGAGGCGCATAATGTGAGAGTATCTATTCAGATACTCTGGCCGCCTGCGGCGGCTCGCTGTTGATGTGGGTGGCGGGGTTTGCGGCCCCGGGCCGCAAACCCCGCCACCCACATCAACAGCCTTGTGAAGCGCCTTTGGCGCTGATGAGTCCGGAAAGAGAGACCTGAACGGTCACATGTGAGTTACAAGCCATTTTTGCATTGTGCGCCTCTATGTGAGACATCATGGCGCGAATGAACGTGCTTCTAAGTGGACACAACATTTAGCCATGAGGAAGGAGATCGTTGCGATCTATGAGCTCCACAATCGTCACTGACATAGATTTTAGCCCGGCATCCCTGCAAGAGCTTCGCGAGGCCGCGCAGGCCGATGTTCTCTATTTAGCCAATCGAGAAGAGTTTCTGCATGCCCTCCAGGATGTTGAAATTCTCTGCTCTTATAATCTGCCCGACGATCTGCTTGAGCGTGCGCCAAAACTGCGCTGGCTGCAATATCCCGGCGCGGGCATCGACAGGCTGCGCGCATTGAAGCTGCTTGCTCCTGGCAGCCGGGTCATAGTGACCTCGGCCTCCGGCATTCACGAAACGCAGATCAGCGAGTACATTATCGGGAGTATGCTCGTGTTCAACCGCTCCTGGCCTGAACTGGTGCACCTGCAGGATCGCCATATCTGGCCGGCCCAATCTGACAATGACCGCCTGCGACAGCTCGAACTGGCGAATGCCACGCTGGGCATCGTGGGTCTGGGGCACATCGGGCGCCGTACGGCGAAGCTTGCCCGCGCCTTTGGTATGAAGGTACTCGGCACCCACTTCTCCGCCCGCGCCGGCGATCAGGACCCCGATGTAGATCGGCTTTATCCACTCGATGACCTGCACGAACTCCTCTCTCAATGCGACTATATTGTGCTGTCCGTTCCTCTGACGAAGCGGACGGAGAAGATGATCGGCGAGGCCGAGCTGCGCGCCATGCGACAGAACGCGTATCTGATAAATATCGCGCGCGGACCCATCATCGACGAGGATGCCTTGATACGCGCCCTCACAGAGGGCTGGATCGCCGGAGCCGGACTGGATGTCGCCGTGCATGAGCCGCTGCCACCCGATAGCCCTCTATACACGACACCCAACCTCATCCTGACGCCGCATATCTCGGGTGCTAGCGAGCACTACAACGAACGCCTGGCCGACCTGTTCGCCGAGAATCTGCGCCACTACCGGGCCGGTCAGCCGTTGCTCAACCGCTACGATCCGCAGAAAGGCTATTGAGGAGTAGACTAAGCAGGGAGAGATAGACTATGGCAGAGCGACAACCCGGCGGACCGCTCTTCGGCATAAGCATCACGCCGACAGCGCAGAATCCGCAACTGATATTCGACCAGGCGCGCCTGGCGGACGATCTAAATCTGTATATGGTCAGCGTGCAGGACCATCCCTACAACGCGGCCTTCTTCGACACCTGGACGCTGCTCAGCGCCCTCGGCAGCGTGACGCAGCATGTCCGGCTCATGCCCAACGTCGTTAATCTTCCGTTGCGCCCGCCCGCCGTACTGGCGAAGTCTGCCGCGACGCTCGATATTCTGACGAATGGACGCTTCGAGATGGGACTGGGTGCCGGCGCGTTTTGGGAGGGCGTCGTCGCGTACGGCGGCCCGCAGCGTTCGCCCGGTCAGGCAGTGGATGCCCTTGTGGAGGCGATGCAGGTGATGCGCGCCCTCTGGCAACCGGCAGGTCCGCGCCAGCAGGCCGTGAGCTTCTCAGGCAAGTACTACCAGCTTAACGAGGCGCAGCCGGGGCCGGTACCTCGCCATTCCATCGGCATCTGGCTCGGCGCGCTGGGACCGCGCATGCTGCACATCACGGGCCAGCTCGCCGACGGCTGGATACCCTCCTCAAGCTACATCCCACCCGGCGATATCCTGCCACGGCAGGACGCTATCGACGAGGCCGCGCAGCAGGCCGGTCGCAGTCCCGCTGCTATTCACCGCGCCTACAACGTCATGGGCATCATTCTCAGGCCCGGTGCGCCCCAGACGCGCGCTCGTAGGCCCGGCATCATTGTCGGTCCGATCAGTCACTGGGTCGACGAACTCACTCGCTACTACCGCGATCTGCGTATGGACTCGTTTCACTTCTGGCCCCACGCTGGAGAAGAGGAGGCTCAGATTCGCCTCTTCGCCGAAGAGGTCGTACCCGCTGTGCGCAAAAATCTGGCGTAGGACAATCTGTTAGTCTAGCGGTCCCAGCGCGTCCTTCGCCAGTTGCTGCTGCGCCAGCGTCACTTCAAGCACATCGGCACCCCAGCCACCGAGCTCGCACGGCACAGTCAGCGTCAGATAGCCCGCCTGCTGCAGGTCTTTGTAGTTCTCGAAGGGAAATCTCCCCGCCCAATCATACTCTGTCGCCCGTCTGGCAAACGTCTCGGAGAGTTCGCGCGCGATAGCCACGATTTTCTTCTGTCTATCGGTTACAGGATATGCCGGAAAGCTCATCAGTTGTTTTGCTCCATTTTTTAGCGATCCTCCACGCGTGATTGGCGCGGGGTTCGTCGAAATATTCTCTTCTCAGTATGCTTCACAGAACGGCGAATTGTCGAGTGAGCCAGGCCCCATCCCTACTTTTGAAACCATGGGGGCAATAGGCCCGTGCAAGTGAGCTTGAAGAAATGCCCTGATCACGAGCTTGCGGTACGTGGGTTTTGCCCCCACGGTTTGAAAGGCCCTGTCGAGTCAAAGCCCATCCATACAATATATAGTATGGCAGTGAATGCACTCTATTTCCTGAAATGATATAATAGCAGTAGCATAAATTTGGGCAGAGGCCCGAAAATTTTGCCAGTAGATGTTTTACGACATCTCGAAAGGATGCAGGAGCTATGGAACAGAAGCCTGACATCATCTCCAATATGCGCGCCATCACCATCTCGCGTGAGTATGGGAGCGGCGGCGGTGAGATCGCCCGACGCTTAGCGCAACGCCTGGGCTGGCAGCTCGTCGATCACGAGATCGTCGTGAGGGTCGCCGGCGAACTGGGCGTGAGTGAGGAGGAGGTCGAGGCGCACGACGAGTACTCCGAGGGCGTCGCCGCGCGCATTCTGAGCAGCTTGCAGGCGATGCAGCCCGCCATGTTCGCCATCTCACCGGTCCCGCCTATGACGACCGCGGAGGGCTACCAGGAGGCGCTCAGCCGCGTCGTCGAGGGCGCACTGGCGACCGGGCACGTGGTTATCGTTGGTCGTGGCGGCCAGGTTCTACTCTGTCAGTACCGCGACGTGCTCCATGTGCGTATCGTTGCTCCGCTTGAGCCGCGCATCGTCTACGTAATGCGCCGCGAGGGGATCGATCGCAATGAGGCTCACGATCGCATACAGGTGAAGGACCAGAATCGCCTGCGTTACCTGCAGAACGTCCACCGCCAGCGTCCCGACAACGCCCACCTGTACGATCTCACGCTCAACACCGGTATCTTCTCCCTGGACCAGGTGGTTGATCTGATCGTCCTCGCGCTACAGGAGAAGGCCAGCCGCCTCACCATACCTGACGAGGAACTGGGTCCTGGTGCGGGCCTCTCGCGCTATGCGGGCCAGCCTGGAGATTTCCATCCACCTGAAAGCGTCGTTAAACCATCCGAGCGATGAAGTCCTGCGGAGTCAGTCGTAGAGAGGTTTACGACTGCTTCCGCTTCCTCTTCATCAAAGCGGAAGCAGGACAATGCTCGCCATTCCGAGAAGTGGTATCACCTCGTACGTGAGCGTCGCGCCCGCTTGCGCAACGAAGCCACGGCTCGCGGTCTTGATCGCGATGGTCTCGAAGTTCACCGGCTGATCTCCCGTCACGCCTGAGACATTGGGGAGCAACACGGTAAGCGAGAGGCCACCCGTATCATCGTTGGCCTTCAAGAGGACCGTGAGCAGCTTACCCAGCGGACTATCCTGCGCCTGAATGCCGCTGCCCAGGAAGTTCCTGTCTCCCTCTAAGCCATGATACTCCACCTTCCCATTGCGAGTATCTTCGCCAGCAATGAGCGGGCCAGGTGCCTGGGGGTAGTAGGTGATCTGTGTGTTTGCGCCTGCGAAGGTGAACTTGTTTGCGCCAGGGCCTGTTTGAGACATGTTGATAGCAACCTTTCTCTCCTGGTTTTAAGACTAATCACTCCTCCTCTATCACATCCCCCAATATCTCATCGATATGCCGCAGCAGGTCGTCCGAGAGCGTGATCTCGCTTGCCTTGACGTTCTCTTCCACCTGTGCGGGACGCGAGGCACCGATGATCACCGATGTCACGTTCGGCTGGCGCAGGACCCAGGCCAGCGACATCTGGGCCAGCGTGTGACCGGATTGCTCCGCCAGGCCCTTGAGCTGCTGCACGGCGGTCAGAACTTCATCGCTCAGCAGGCGCTTCATGAATATGTTGATGCTCTCGTTGGCGGCGCGCGTGCCCTGCTCCGGCTGCTGGCCGGGTTTGTACTTGCCGGTCAGGACGCCCTGGGCCAGCGGCGAGAAGACGACCTGGCCGATGCCCTCGCGCTCGCACAGCGGAATGATGTCCTTCTCGATAGCGCGCGTGAGCATGTTGTACAGCGGCTGATTCGAGGTGATCCTGTCCAGGTTGAACTGGCGCGCCGTTGCGACCGCATCGTCGATCTGAACCGCCGACCACTCCGAGACGCCCGTGTAGAGCACCTTGCCCTGCGTCACGAGGTCGTTGAGGGCGCGCAGGGTCTCCTCCAGCGGCGTCTCCGTGTCATAACGATGGCACTGATAGAGGTCGATATAATCTGTATTCAGGCGGCGCAGGCTGGCGTGGCACTGCTCCATGATATGCTTGCGCGAGAGACCGCGATCGTTCGGTCCCTCGTCGAAGGGGAAATAGACCTTTGTTGCCAGCACGTACGAACTGCGATGATAATCCTTCAGGGCGCGACCGAGTACCTCTTCGGCGGCTCCGTGGAAATAGACATCGGCGGTATCAAAGAAATTGACGCCTAGCTCGTACGCCTTATTGATGCACTGCACGGCCAGATCTTGCTCGACCGACTGTCCATACGTCAGCCAGCTACCCAGGCCAACCGTGCTCAGGCGCACACCGGCGCGCCCCAGGTGTCGATATTGCATGTGTTCTGCCCTCCTCATTTTATATAGCGCCACATTGGCCGGACGGGCCTGACAAGGCCGACAATAGCTAATCACTCCTGGCGAAAGTGTGGCATGTGGCAAATGGAGATGTCAAAGTGAGCTGGATGGCATCCCTGTGCCATCCTTTTTTCGATACCGTTGGCGAATTGCCTTTGGGAGCACAACTTGAGCATCCGAACACGAGGAACATGAGCTGCGAAAACCAATTCGCCAACGGTATCTTTTTCCTGAGTAAAACACATCAATGAAATTTCGTCAATCGCTTTTATAGCGAAATGCGGCATCCTCCACTTGCGTTCTCACATCTCTAAGCCAACGGAAGCAGCCCCCAGGAGCGCGACCTTGGGATTGAGGATAACGTGCACGGGAATGCGCCTGACAAGGTCAGTAAAACGTCCCTTGCGCTTGAACGCCTCCATAAACTGTTCCTGATTCAGTAACGATAAGATGCGGGGAGGGATGCCTCCACCCAGGTAGATGCCACCCGTGGCCAGCACCTTGAGCGCGAGGTTGCCAGCTTCCGCTCCCAGAATCGAGATGAAGGTGTTCAGCGTCGCTGTGCACAGAGCATTTGGTGGATCAGCCGTGAGGGCGGTATTGACGATGATGACCGTGGGATCGGATGCGGCGGCCAGTTGCTCAGCGAGCCAGAAGGGCTCCTCGGCATAGCCGCTTTCTTTGAGAAAGGTGTAGATGTTGGGCAGCCCCCATCCGGAGCAGATGCGCTCGTAACTGACATGCGGAAAGCTTTTGAAGAGCCAGAGCAGCAATTCGGCTTCCAGTCGATTAGAAGGCGCAAAATCGGTATGCCCTCCCTCCGAATCATGGACGTGGTAGCGCGCTCCGTCCCAGGAGAGGAAAGCTTCCCCCAGACCCGTCCCTGGGGCGATGACGGCCAGGGTCCCGTTGGGGGATGGTTGGCCTTCATTTAAGGTGTAGAGGTCGATGGGTTCGAAGGAAGGCACCATGTGAGCAATCGCGGTGAGGTCGTTGAGCAGACGAACCGAGGAGAGCTTGAATGCCTGCCGCAGCTGGGTCTCGTCGAGGACCCAGGGCAGGTTGGTGATCGTGGCCTGACCAGCAAGCACTGGGCCAGCCACGCCAAAGCAGGCCCGGTCGATGGGCAGACTGATCTGAGACAGGAACTCATACACGAGCCGCTCCAGGCTCGGGTACTCTGCACTGGGAAACGCCGCCTCCACTAAGGGCGCTCGCAGCCCGGCCTCTGAAGAAAAAACAGCCAGGTTGGTCTTGGTGCCGCCAATATCGCCAGCAAGTAGCATGACCATGTTCTCCTTCCAGCGCGTGGTCGAAGACGGCAGTGCCGTACTGCTTTGTTAACGTCATTGGGCGATCCTTGTGATCGCTCAGGCGCAAAAGCCGTCACATCGACCTACGCGCATAATCTAATCGATGCACAGAGACGAACGAGCCCGCCACTATCGATGGAGCAGACCTTTCTCTGCTGGCGGTGCTGCTACCCACTGTCTTCCGTTGCGCCAATACGCCTCGATCTGCTCCAGCGTCTTGCCTTTGGTCTCAGGGACGATGAACCATACGAACAACAGGGTCACCAGTGCCATGAAGGCATAGATCCAGAACGTCAACGAGTTGCCTGCCGCATGGAGCAGCGAAAGGAACGTGATGCTGACCAGGAGATTGGCAGCCCAGTTGGCGACCGTCGACAGGCTGGCTCCGGTTCCTCGAAGCTTGTTGGGGAAGATCTCCGAACTCATCAGCCAGAACACCGGTCCCATGCTGATGGCGAACGAGACGATGTAGAGGAGCACGCAAGCCAGAATGAAGTACCCCGCCTTGTTGGGACCAATAGCGAAGACAACACCGATCGCCGTCAGCGTGACCATCATGCCAGCGATGCCGATCAGCAACAGCGCCCGGCGGCCCAGGCGATCGACCAGAAAGATGGCGACAACGGTAGAGAGGACATTGACCACGCCAACAACGGTGGTCGCCAGGATCGCCGTCGAGGCGGATTTAAACCCGGCAATCAAAAAAATGGTCGGAGCATAGTAGATGACCGTGTTGATGCCCACAAACTGCTGCAAGATGGCCAGGCCGACCCCTACAATTAACGCCCAGCGCAGCCCGGGCCGCAACAGTTCGCGCACGCGGTTGATCCAGGGGACCGTCTCTTCCCGTTCTAGCGACGTGCGGATCTCGCGTAGCTCCGTTTCCGCCTGTGCTCCTCCCACGACCCGTTCGAGGGCCCGGCGGGACTCCTCCCAGCGCCCCTTGCTGGCCAACCACCGTGGGGTGTCGGAGAGGAAGAACATGCCAATACCCAGGACCGCCGCGGGGATCACCGCCACCGCGAACATCGGCCGCCAGCCCATCCCGGCAGCAGCAAAGGCCAGGTCCACCAGATAGGCCACCAGGATGCCAATGGTGATGGCTAGTTGGTCAAAGGAGACGAGTGCCCCTCGAATGGCTGGGGGGGCCATCTCGGCGATAAACATCGGAGCCACAACTGCTGCTGCGCCGATGCCGAACCCAATCACAATCCGGAAGGCTACAAAGATCGCCAGGTTCGGCGCCAGGGCCGTCAGGATGGCTCCAGCGGCAAAAATGATCGCCAGGATGATGAGAGTCCGCCGGCGACCGAAAGCATCGGCGAGTTGGCCGGCAACCGCGGCTCCGACAATCGCTCCAATGAGAACGCCGCTGACCGCCAATTCCTCGCCCCCAGGGCTCAGATGGAAGTCCTTCGTGAAAAACAGTTCTGCTCCCGAGATGACACCCGTATCATAGCCGAAGAGCAAGCCGCCCAGGGCGGCGATCGCTGCAATCAGAATGGCTGGGCCTCTTGAAAAGGCCGCGGCGGCGGGTTCAAGACGACGTTGTGGTTGTGCCATGATACACCTCCTTCCAGCCTGCTGACCATACGCTCAGCAGTTTTGCAACAAACAGCAGAGATGGTAACCAGGCTGTGAAATCTGTAGGCCACTTTCACAGAACCAATGGCTCTGAGCAGTGCAACACAGTGAATCATTGTGCTGCACATCCATTCTTTAATACACGAAAGACAAGAGTGAGGGGATACATCCACTGTGTGTCTCTGGATGGTATGCTACACTTGTTGGTAGGGCCTCGTGTCAAACGGGACGCGACTGCCGCACTGAAATAGGCTTTATGAGTGAGGAGAAAAAACGTATGCTACCGTGGTCTGCACAAATAAATGGACGCTATGACGAGGTTGTCTTCAGCAGCGAGGTGCTCAAGGACAATCCCCTGCACGATCCCTACGAGCGGCCTCTGTGGATTTATCTGCCGCCCGGCTATGACGAGGGGCCCGACCGGCGCTACGCCTCGATTTACATGATCCAGGGACTGACGGGTCAGCTCGACATGTGGCGCAACCGCTCGGCGTTCAGGAAGAACTTTCCCGAACTACTCGACGAGCTCTTCACGCGCGGGGAGGCGCCGCCCTGCATCGTCGTCTGGGTCGATTGCTGGACCTCGCTGGGTGGCAGCCAGTTTCTGGACTCGCCTGCCACCGGTCGCTACCACACCTATCTCTGCGACGAGATTGTGCCCTGGATCGATGCGCACTACCGCACGCTGCCACTGCGCGAGCATCGCGGCATCGCGGGCAAGTCCAGCGGCGGATACGGTGCCATGATCACACCGATGCTGCGACCGGACCTGTGGGGAGGACTGGCGACGCACGCGGGCGATGCGCTCTTCGAGACCTGCTACCTGCCTGAGTTCCGCGACTGCGTGCGCGCGCTGCGCAACTACTACAATGGCTCATTCGAGAAGTTCTGGCAGGAGTTTCGCATGCGCCCGGCGTTCTCGCGCGAGAGTGATATGTATCTTTTGAACGATTGGTGCATGGCGGCCTGCTATTCCGCCGACGAAGATGGCACCGTGCACCTGCCGTTCGACACTGCAACCGGAGAACTGATCCCCGCAGTGTGGGAGCGCTGGCTGCGACTCGACCCGGTGCGCATGGTGCCCAATCATGTGGACAGTTTGCACACTATGAAAGCTATCTATATCGATGCGGGGAAGCGCGATCAGTTCTTCCTTGACCTCGGTGCAGAGGCGTTCAGGCGTGCTCTAGAGCGCATCGGCGTCACCGATGTGTACTTTGAGCTATTCGAAGGAACGCATTCAAGTATCGAATACCGCTACCCACTCAGCGTAAAATACCTCGCAGAGCGCCTCACACCTTGATTTACAGCCCGCATCCCTGGAAGCCTATCTGGTTGCTTGAAGGAATTTATCACCCGATTCAGTCAATTTGTACGAGGAAGCTTAGAAAATCGGGTGGTGAAAGCGTCTGATAGGGGGGATTTATTGTGTACGAAAGATACATATAAAAGTGGTTCCCAAAAGGCGATTCAGAGCGTACTATTACAGAGGAAAGTTACAGAGGAAAGTAAATTTTCTAAGAATTGAGGGCCGGTGTAGAGGATACGACGGCACGTAGTTGTTCAGACATGAAGAATCAATGGAGATTGCTATGAAAGAGAGCCCGAGGATGCGCATTGGTCGCTATGAGACATGGATGGAGAACGGCGCGCTGCGTTTGCAGTGCCACGAGTTCGGACGTGCCGGTGGTTTCACCGCCTGTATGGATGCGACCGAGACGCGGAAGCTACTCGAAATCTTGTTGCAGAACCGTGGGAACATCGAGGACGCGGCACAGATGGATGAGCTGATGCACGCTCATGCCGCGCGCGAGCCGCAGTGGCTGAACTCTGTTATCAGTTAGATCAAAAGGGGCAGGAACTTTTAACGCGCATAGTCGCGCGTTACTGGATGCGTAGGCGCTCTATCCCTCCGCTTTGAGGCACGCTAACCATTTCCATGTTGGAGAGACGACGTGGGAATGGTACGAGCCTTGAACGGAGGGATATTTTTATGTAGAGACTTCCAGGTAGTCCTGGCGGCGGATCGAGTACAGTTTCAGGTCTTCGTAGCGCTCGTGCACGAACGAGTATTCGCGCTGCATCTCATCGAAGGACATTCCGACCTTCTGCATGACCCGCTCGGAGGCGAGGTTCTCGACAATACATGCTGCCTGGATGCGCTCGATGCCAAGCACGCGAAAGCCGAACGCCAGAACCATGCGCACCGCCTCTGTGATATACCCCTTGCCCCAGTACGCTTTCGAGATGCCATACGCGATCTCGGCCCGCATGCTGATGGGATACCACCGGGTGAAGCCGCACATCCCCACCAGCCGCCCATTCGCCTTATGGACTACGCCCCACGGCGTCGGCTGCATACACTTATAGCGCTCGATCACACGTGTCATAAAGACCTCTCTGCATTCAGCAAGCGAGCGTGGCGGGTCCCAGCTATTGTACCTGGCGACCTCCGGCTGCGACGTGTACGCGTAGTAGTCATCCAGATCATACATCTGCATCTTTCGCAGCAGCAGGCGTCTGGTCTCCAACGTCGGTAGTGCACCAAATATGCGTGCAGACGCCATTGTGTGTGTTCCTCTCCTTTTCGTCAGCACTTGTCTATAGGATGGTAGCATTGTTGCTTCTGCCCTGTCAACTCGTAGGGGAGGAGGAAATAACGGTTGCGTAATACTTTCCTATGCTAAATTAATGCATAGGATGTTGCTTTTGTGATATACTTCTGATATAGCAGGCAAATGTGGTGATATCAAATCAAAAAGGGGAAAACGTATTTCATGATATCAA
>DAOTTD010000078.1:0-39457 GCA_034438015.1 Ktedonobacteraceae bacterium
TCTGGGAGTGCGAAAAAATGTCTGTGGCAAGAATAGGCTTGCCTGAGCGCAGGTAAGTATACAACTTGAGTGGAGTGTTGGTGCCTTCGCTGCGAGGACTTAAGAGAATATCAGCCAATGCCATGTAGCGAGGCATCTCTTCGAGCGGACGCTGTCCAACAAAACACACCATCTCTGCTATACCTAGCTCCTGAGCCAGGAGCTGCTGCTTTTCAACCTGTTCTGGCTTCCCCCCGACCAGAACATAGCGGACAGATGGAAACACAGAACGTACGAGAGGCACACTGCGCAACAACAGCTCGATACCCTGGTAACTTTCAAAGGTGCCCGTGTACAATAGGACCGGATCAGTCCCCAGCTTCCATTGCTGGCGTAATTGTGCCACATCACTCTCACTTGCGGGCGGTAATGCCTCATCAACTGCAACATTCTCAATCATGTAGACTGGTTTCCCAGGAGCGAGTTTGTTCACAGTCTGCTCTAGATCAGGACAGATAGCAATTACCGCATCCGCTTTGCGCACCATGAGCTTTTGTACCACCTCCATACAGCGGATCAGAACTCCGCTTTTTGTGAAGGCAAAGTTGGACATCTGCTGCGAGAGATCGGAGTGCATATCATACAGATGCTTACAACCAAAGACAAAAGCAAGTACTACTCCCATCATTCCAGCTTCTTCATGTGTATGAATATAGCGATATCGTCTCAAGCAAAGCCGCCATACGGCAGTCAGAAACAAGAACAGATCGAGTGGGATCTTTGCCAGTGATGG
Organism: Ktedonobacteraceae bacterium; assembly: GCA_034438015.1. Classification (GTDB taxonomy): domain Bacteria; phylum Chloroflexota; class Ktedonobacteria; order Ktedonobacterales; family Ktedonobacteraceae; genus JACDAE01. Next base: position 773 of record DAOTTD010000078.1, read on the forward strand.
TCCTATCTTGACCTTACGAACGAAGGGCAATGCTGGCGCCCGGTAGATCCTTAGACCTGGTAGTGTCACCTGCTTACCAATGGGATAAGTTACCAGATCAACCTCATATCCCAGAGTCACAAGCGCTTTTGCACGATGATACACGCTAAAAGGTGTACCACGCGGCTCTAGAAAAGGTTCAGGAGCAATCATTAAAACTCGCATGGATTACCTTTCTCTCAATGCTGGTTCAATGGAACGGGTAATTCTGCTTCATCTTCCCCAGTCCTGGATTGACGATCAGGAAGAACATTCCTCACTACGTAGATTGATTTTCCCTGAGCTTCATGATAGGTGCGCATCAGCAGCTCCGCCAATAGTCCCATCATGATGCATTGCATACCGAACCCTGAGAAAAGAAGGGAGATGGCCAGGAACGGGTTGCGATGAATACGAACATGAGGGGGAAAGCACTTTTGACCCAATGAAACAAGAGAGAACCCGGCTCCCAGTGTTAATGAAAACAGACCTGGTATTCCAAAGGCATACAGTGGCTTCGTGCCAAAGCTTCCCAGGAACTTCAATGTCATCAAGTCAAGAATCACACGTACCGTACGTGAGATACCATACTTTGACGTGCCAAAGCGCCTGGGATGGTGCGATACCTCCATTTCTGCGATGGTTGCCCCTGCAATCGCTGCATACGCGGGAAGAAAACGATGCATCTCACCGTAGAGGCGAACATGTTGAAACACTTCCCGCCGATATGCTTTCAAGGTACATCCATAATCATGAAGATAAATCCCGGTAACTTTCGATATGAGGTGATTTGCTAGCCAGGATGGAAGTTTACGGCTCAGTTGAGCATCTTTGCGGTTCTTACGCCAGCCACTTACTACATCGTATCCCTCGTTTAATTTTGCCAGTAGTCGGGGGATATCGATGGGATCATTCTGCAAATCGCCATCCATGAACGCCAGGATTTCACCTGTACTGCTGTCCACTCCTGCCGCAATGGCTGCGGTCTGACCAAAATTTCGACGTAGTCGTATTACCTGCGTCTGCTTATCAAGCAGCGCAATTAATTGTAATCGTGAAAATGTCCCATCAGTACTCCCATCATCAACATAGATGATTTCATATGAAAAGTCCTGTTCCATCAGGACCTGGCTGAGATGTTCATGAAGAATCGATACGTTCTCTTCTTCATTGTAGACGGGAATAATAATAGACAAATACGTTGATCTGTAAGCCATACTTTTTTCTCGATTCTGCTATTAACTACCATCATCTGACATGACTATCGTCACATCTGACAGAATAATGTGCCGACCCATTTCCAGGTATCAGGCAAACAAGCAGTGTTATATAAAACGGCTCCTGGTCAAATCTGATGAATCAGGTAATTGATGAGATTTTCCATGTCATTCTCTGAGTTGAAGTTCAATACGAGGTGCGTCTGACAAACTCATCATTCACCAAAAGTGACACTACAAAAGTTTGCTATCCCCAGTTCTCCCTTCGTATTATATGGTTGCCCCCCTCCATATTTGTGTAACGGTCTTATATAACGATCGTAACTTGTATAAGAACTTCTATTACCGTAATGTAGTCCATTCAGTGGTGTCAGAACTGTGTGATTTGCAGGGAAAATGAGGAACAGCCGTGACAACATAACATCCCCTGTGGGTCTTCTTTTTTCACTCGCTTAACCCCTATTTAACATTCCCATAACATACAAGCGGTATCATAAAAACATAAGATAACGTTTACGAAACCTATCCATTAAGAATGGAGCAAACACCTACTATGACAGTAGAAGAAAATATTAGCAGCCCGCTTTCGCATAGCGAGCGGGCGAAGGCACTATTAGCAGAACTCGACGATAGCAAACTTTCTGGCTTTCACTGGAAGGCCATGATCACCTCTGGAATGGGCTTCTTCACCGACGCCTATGACCTCTTCATCATCGGCGTCGTGCTGGCGATTTTAACGCCGCTCTGGCACCTCAACGCGTTCGAAACGGGCTTGATTGGGAGCACCTCGCTGCTGGCCGCCGCGCTTGGCTCAGTCATATTCGGTCGTCTGGCAGACTTTGTTGGACGCCGTTCCATTTATGGATTTACACTGGTCGTGCTGGCGATCGGCGCGCTGGCCTCGGCGCTCTCGCCGAGCATTGTCTGGTTGCTCGTCTTCCGCTTCATCCTGGGACTGGGCATCGGTGGCGACTATCCGCTCAGCGCTACCTTGATGAGCGAATACGCGAACCGGCGCGATCGGGGCAAGCTGATCACCATGGTCTTCTCGATGCAGGGACTCGGCCTGGTCCTCGGACCGCTGGTGGCCCTCATCCTGCTCATCTCTGGCCTCAACAGCGACCTCATCTGGCGCATCATGCTCGCGCTGGGCGCCGTCCCCGCGCTGGCGACCTTCTACCTGAGGCGTCAGATCGCCGAGACGCCGCGTTTCGCCCTGGCGATGCAGGGTGATGCAGCTGGCGCGGCGGATACCGTCAACAAAGTCACCCATAACGGGAGGGGCGCGCAAACGGCCTTCGCAAGCACAACAAGCACTGTGCAAGCAGAGCCGCGCAAAAAATCCTGGCTCCATCTGCTGCTCAGGCCACGCTACCTGCGCTGGCTCATAGGCACCGGCGGTGCCTGGTTCCTGCTAGATGTCGCTTACTACGGCACCACCATCTCCAGTCCTCTGGTGCTCAAATCGCTGAACTCACACAGCAATCTCGTCACCAACATGCTCTATACCCTCATCATCTTCATCGTTGCGGCGCTGCCCGGCTACGTCGTCGCCGCCTTTACCATCGACCGGCTGGGGCGCAAATGGATCCAGTGCGTCGGCTTCGGCATGATGTTCATCGCCTACGGCCTGCTCGCCGTCGCACCGTCCTTGACCATGATCACGCTCCCCTTCCTGCTTGTTTACGGCCTGAGCTACTTCTTCACGGAGTTCGGCCCCAACGTCACCACCTTTGTCTATCCGGCAGAGATCTTCCCTGTCATGGTGCGCACCACGGCACACGGCCTGGCTGCAGCCCTGGGCAAGGTCGGAGCCTTCATTGGTGCCCTTGCCTTCCCCTACCTGCTCGCCACCTATCACCTGCCCGGAGCGATGGTCGTCGCGGCGGTCGTGTCGCTGCTCGGACTGATATTGACCATCACGACGCTGCCCGAGCCCAACCAGCAGTCTCTGGAAGAGATCTCAGGCGAACACACGGTGTTGGAGGAGTTGACAGAACGTGTTGCCTGATAGAGGAAAGAGCAATCAAATGAGCCAATAGGTTGTGTTACCGATCACTCAGGTTTTTTGCCCCAGACCGTCAAAAGGTACCACATGCCTTTAAAATCGTCACTCTGCATGTCGATCAACATTTGTTGGTAGGTCTGCTCCACTTCCTCTTGCGTCGCAACACCTACCGACACAAGAAAAGGCAGTGTCAATTGAAAGAAGACCTCGTAATTGCGGTAGAAATCCATGTAGGTGTCTGTCCCAAATGAGACATCGATCGCATGCGCTCTATGCTGGATATGCTGGTATCCAGCATTGCGCAGCAACGTTGGAAGCATCGGCGTCATACAGGTCGTTCTTCCATCGGAAGAGAAGCCATGGCCGACGAGCCACGTCGCCTTTAACAATAAGCTATCTAGATAATTAAAGGCAGGACTCGTCGTCACACCGCTCGTGTCCAGTTCGGTCATGCGAAGCACACCACCTGGGCGTGTGATACGGAAGCATTCCTGGATCAGCTTCGGCCAGACGGTACGGTGGAGCGAACCAACGAGCAGGCGACCATTGACGAGATCGAAGGTGTGATCGGTGAAGGAGAGCGGCATGCTTGCGTCCATGACCTCAAAGGAGGCATTCTGCAGTCCTTGTGAGCGTGCTCTGGCATTGGCGTAGTCGATCAACGTCTTGCTGATGTCGATGCCTGCCGCTTCTGCATTGGGATTGGCAAATGCGACATCGAGCACCCAGCCACCCGAACCACAGCCAACATCGAGAATCCGCAAGAAAGAGGAGGGATTAGCCTGCTCTGCCAGAGGACCGCCCATCTTTCTGGTCATCGCCATATCTTGTTGAATGAGTCGCGCCATTTCAGGAGCACTTTCCGCGTCGATAAAATAGCCGCTGTCAGAATTAGTTGACATAATAATGGGTCCTTCCTCTTTCGCTCAGTAATTGGGATCGTGCGGGGATTTTTCTGCCTTTAGTATATCAATATGTTCCTGATATAGCAACACAAAAGCAAGAGTTATCACAGACCGCCTCGTCTCAAATAAAGTGTATACACAAAACGCGCCACCGTCGGAGGGAGCCATCTGAGCGGTGGCACGACTTGTTTCAGCACGGACGTATGGTCATAGACGCCGTGTTGCTTCTGGATCAGACCATCACGTAGCGTAAAATAGCTCTTGCCATCGACCTGAAATGGGCGCGCAAGCAGGGCACGCGGCCCCCGGCCACGCGCGATCCAGGAGACGACGACCTGCTCATCTTCGCCGGGCACCTGATCTACCGGCATATATGTGATCGGCACGCTGCGAAAGCGCCAGCGGAACCAGTGCTCGATCTCCGCGCGCCCCGCACGTGGACGAGGCATGCCCGAATCGAAGAGTTCCGCGTCATCCATATAGAGAGAGACAATGGTCGCAATATCATGCGTGTTGAAGGCCGTAATCCACCTGTCGATTGGTGGATGAAGGGTGATCCGCATAGCTATCCTTTCTTGCAGCATAACTACTCAGGTTCACTAACCGTAGACAGTGAAACCGTGCACAATGATCGTGCGTAAATCCTTTATCGTATAATATACTGAATACAACCGGGCATCTGGGGGAAATGCTTCTCATACGTCGTTCTGGTGAGCCTGCTCAGGTGCCTGTTTCTTCCCGACACGATTCGCTACAGCGGAGGAACTATTGAGTTTTCAAAGCGATCTCTTCATCGACGGTGCCACCTTTCACGAAGATGTCAACTACCTCGAAGGGCTCTGGCGGCGCGTTTCCATCGATAACACCGACCTACCGGTGATCGACATAGGAGACAGGAATGCGGACCCACTGGTCTTTGTGCCCATTCTCGAACACCTCGAGTTCGTCTATGCGCGCCAGGTGCGCAGCCTGAGCCGGTCGCGCCGTGTCATCCTGTACCGACGCCAGGAGTCGCGCAACAGATCGGTCGGGCTGGTGGAACGGGCCGAAGAGCTACGCCGGGTGCTTGACAGCCTGGGACTGGAGCAAGCAGACCTGCTGGGGCATGGTGATGCCGCGATGGTCCTCTTCGAATTCGCCCTGCGTTACCCACAGCGCTGTCGCTCCCTCATCATCATCGCCCAGGGAGCCGATTACCAGATCGCGCCGCACCCCTTCATCTGGCTGCTGCACGACCTTTTTCTGCGCTTCCCCATCGAACGCGTCCTGCCTGCCTGGTTTCTGCGTCGCATCGTGGTCAGGTATATTGTAGCGCACGACGAAACGAACAGGAGTGTACCAGCTCTGCCACGCGAGCTCATCGAAGAGCAGTTTAAGAAGATCCGGCAATGGCCTTTCATCTACAAGTTTTCGGTGCTGCCCATCATCCACTACTTCGACATTCGCGAACGCATCCAACAGCTCACCATGCCCGTCTTGCTCATCAACCGCGCGGACGACGCGCTCTCGCCAGAGAGCAAAACGCGCTGGCTGGCCGATCAGCTACCCATGTGCGCTGGCTACTCCGTCATTCCTGGTAGAGAGCGTTTCTTTATGTACTCGCGTGCTGAAGCTGTGACTCCCTTGCTGGAAGCATTTTTAAGCGCACGGCACGGACCGATAGAGCAATCGACAATATAGGAGATTTTGATGAGTGAAGCAGGGCCACGCCTATCGCGTAGAGTCGCAATCACTGGTCTTGGAGTTGTTGCTCCGAATGGGATTGGAAAAGAGGCATTCTGGCACGCCTGCATCTCTGGCCTTTCAGGAATACGCTTGATCACCCGCTTCGATGCCAGCGTCTTACCATCGCGCATCGCTGGCGAGGTTGCAGACTTTGCACCTGAGCAGCTCGGTCTAACGCCCGACGAATATCAACACGTGGACCGTGGCACACAGTTCGCCATCGCCGCCGCCAACCTGGCAATGCTGGACGCGGGCCTGACCGATTCCTTGAGCGAAGAGGAACGGGAGCATACAGGCGTCTATATAGGAGCGGCGATGGCCTACGTCGAGGAGGGTGAACGCATGTGGCGCGAGCTAACCGACAACGGGACTCAGCAGCTTGCGCCACTCGACAACGACACGATCTCCGCCAGCCTGCTAATGCCACACGCCAGTTCCGCCTGCATCGCCACGCACCATCGCCTGCACGGTCCCAGTATGGTCATCGCAACGGGCTGTTCCGCCGGGGCCGATGCGATCGGGCAGGCGTACTGGGCCATTCAGGAGGAGCGCGTCGACCGTATGCTGGCCGGAGGGACCGACTCCGCCATCAGTCCGATCGGGCTCGATGTCTTCTGCGTCATGGGTGCCCTCAGCACGCACTTCAACGAAGAGCCACAGCGCGCCTCGCGCCCCTACGATGCGCAGCGCGACGGCTTCGTCATGGCCGAGGGCGCTGCGGTCCTGCTCCTGGAAGATCTCGATCTGGCGCAGGCGCGAGGAGTGCACATCTACGCCGAGATTATCGCATTTGCCTCGAACAGCAGCGCGCACCATATGACGGCCCTACCTGGAAACGGAGCCCCCTTGCAACAGCTCCTGACCCAGGCCATGGCGGAGGCGGGAATTGAGCGGCAACAACTGGACTACATCAACTCGCACGGCAGCTCGACGCCACCCAACGAGCTGGCGGAGACCGCGGCCTACAAGGCTGTCTTCGGCGACTACGCCTATCAGATCCCAATCAGCGCGACTAAATCGATGATCGGCCATACTCAAGGAGCGGCCAGCGCCATCGAAGCGGCAGTCACCGCGCTCGCCCTTGATCAGCAGCTCATCCCTCCCACGCTCAACCAGGAACAGAGCGACCCTTCTTGCGACCTCGATTACGTCCCAGAACGCGCACGATCGGCTCGCATTGACGTTGCGCTTACGCATTCAAGCGGTTTTGGTGGCGTTAACAGTGCACTCGTTTTTGCACGACCCGACTGGACACAACAGCATGGCAGATGATAACAAGCGCCGCGTCGTCATTACAGGGCTCGGAGTGGTAGCACCCAACGGCATCGGCAAAGAGGCGTTCTGGCAGGCAACAAGTCAGGGCATCTCTGGCATCAAGCACGTGCGAGACAACAACATATCCGACACAACGTGGGCGGCTGGCTCCATCCCCGATTTCGTGGCCGAGGAGTACGCCGAGCGTAAGCTCCTGAACCGGACTGATCGCATGACGCACTTCGCCTTCGCGGCAATGCAGGAGGCCATAGAGGACGCGCGGCTGGTCATGGAGCAGGAAAACCCGCAGCGCATAGGCGCGGTCATCGCCAATTCCCTGGGCGGGATCGATTTCGTATTGAAGCAGCTTCAGACGCTCTACACGAAGGGTCCGCGCTTCGTGAGCGCCTATACGGCGATTGCCTGGCTCAGCGTCGCCAACGTAGGGCAGGCCGCCATTCGCTACAACATCCAGGGCTACTGCAAGACGCCCATCAACGACGCCGTGAGCGGACTGGACGCAATGGGCTTAGCCACCAGCGCGCTTCGGCGCGGCACCGCCGATATCATTCTCACCGGAGGCTGCGAGGCGTTTCTGCATCCCCTGATCTTGCAGGCCCTCTCGTACCAGGGCCAGTGCGTCACGACGAGCGATCTCAACGCCTATCGCCCTTTCGACAGGCGCGCGGCAGGCCTGCTTCTAGCGGAGGGCGCGTCCATCTGTATCCTGGAGGACTACGAGCACGCGGTGCAGAGGAACGCTCCCATCTACGGCGAGGTGCTTGGCTACGGCCAGACCAGCGATGCCGACGGGCTGCACATCCCTTCGGAGAGCGGGAAGTACTATGCCCGTGCCATGCAGCTTGCTATGCGCGAGGGCAATGTGCGGCCCGAGGATATCGCCTATATGCAACTGGATGGGCGCGCCAATCCCTCCTCAGACCGGGGAGAAGTGGCAGCTCTACGCATGGCGTTGGGAGACGATCTCGCGCGCATCCCGGTGAGCGCGCCGCGTACGACGATCGGCCATGGCTATGCCGCCGCCGGCGCGATCGATACCACGACGGCGCTTCTGGCGCTCAAACACGGCTGCATCCCGCCTACGATCAACTGCGAGGAACTGGACCCCGCCTACGATCTGGATATTGTGCGCGATTGGGCAAGGGAGTTGGACGAGCGGCGCGTCGTGCTCATCGGCGGGCGCGGTATCGGCGGCGCTAACACTGTGCTGGCAATCAAGAAGGGGGCGTGACGTGGAGCGAGAGTTGCAAAGTAGGGATGGGGCTTGCCCCTATCCGGCACATAGGGGACCATATCTTATGGGCATAATTCCTGATCCTGGGCCGGATGGCTTTCTCCCCAACACATTTCAGGGAGATTATTTTTGGGGTAGGGACCAGCCTTGGCGCGTCCGATTTATCAATTTCCTCCACGTTTCGGGATGTCATGAAGGAAGAGGAAAGGATAAATCGGACGCGCCAAGGCTGGTCCCTACCTCGATTGTAGAATTGGGAAAAAATGTGTCGGGGAGAGAGCCATCCGGCCTCCAGAGGACCTCTCCTATGGGCATGACCCCTGACTCCGGACCGGATGGGGGCAAGCTCCCCGACTCCGGACAGGATGGGGACAAGCCCCATCCCTACTATTCACCTTTGGAGGCGTCCAAACAGGGCGACCGCAAGGGTCGCCCGTACAAGGACACGGAAGCGTCGTTGGGGGCGAATATAGATGCCCAGCCCGACAAGCCCGCCATCCCAGGTAGGGGCGCGGTTCACAAGCCCGTGGCGGTTCACAAGCCCGCCGTAGTGATTGTGGGAGCGGGACCGGTGGGGCTTGCGGCGGCAAACTTGCTGGGGATAGCGGGGGTTGAGACGCTGGTTGTTGAGCGCAACGCGGGGGTTTACGAGTTTCCCAGGGCGATCGCGCTCGATGACGAGGGGATGCGCGTTTGTCAGGCGTCGGGGCTGGCGCAAGAAGTGCTTGCGCATGTGCGACTCGACGTTAAAGCTCACTACATTTCGGGAGGACGCTTCCTCGCGCGGGCGGAGCCGACGGGGCGCAGGAACGGCTTCCCGCTCATCGCGACGTTCCACCAGCCAACGTTCGAGCGCATACTACTGCGCGGGCTTGAGCGCTTCCCTTGCGTAAGAGTTCTCTTCCAGCATACTATGGTCGCGTTCGAACAGGACGATGAGCGGGTCTGCATCACCGTTCGCACGCCCGATGGAGCGCTGGTGGAGGTGGAGTGCGCTTATCTGCTGGCTTGTGATGGCGGGAAGAGCGAAATACGGCGTGCGCTCGATATTGCCATGCGCGCGCCGATCTTGCGTACAGTCGATCGCGCGCGCAGGGTCGGAGCAGGCCAGAGGTGGCTGGTGGTTGATTGCGAAGGCGATAGTGAGCCGTCCGACACCATTATCTTCTTCTGCAATCCTGGCCGCCCGGCGGTGAGCGTACCGGGGCCGGGCAGGCAGCGACGCTGGGAGTTCATGCTCCTGCCGGGCGAGCGCGAAGAGGACCTGCTGCAAAGCGAGACCGTACGCATGCTGATCCGACGCGCCAGAAGAAGCATGCCGCGCGGGTACTACGGCGGACAACCCATGTCCGAACTCCAGATCATGCGCCAGACGATCTACACATTCCATGCGCTCGTCGCTCCGCAGTTTTCGCAGGGTCGCGTCTTCCTCATGGGTGACGCCGCCCACCTCATGCCGCCCTTCGGGGGGCAGGGCATGAACGCCGGTCTGCGCGACGCCCATAACCTGTGCTGGAAGCTACAACTGGTCCTACAGGGCAAGGCGCATCCCTCGCTGCTGGCAAGCTACCAGGTAGAGCGGCAGCCCCACGCGGAGCAGATGATTGTCTTCTCCTGGCTGCTCGGTCAGATTATCATGCCCACACGACGGCGCATTGCGTTCCTGCGCGACCTCTTCTTCCAGGCGGTGAACAGGATAGCGCCCGCGCGCGAGGCGATGCGGGAGATGCGCGTCAAGCCGCAGCCGCGCTACCGCCGTGGCTTTTTGTTCGCCGGAAAGGGGACAGATAGAAAGCTGACGGGCGCGTTTCTTCCCCAGCCACACGTTTCGACGCAGACGGGAGAGCGAGTGCTGCTGGACGATGTGCTGGGTGATGGCTTTGCTCTCCTGAGATTATGTGAAGATCCGGCGGAGGCTTTTCTGGGCGTAGAGCACGAGGTGTGGAGCAGGCTGGGCGTAAAGTTTGTCTGCGTACAGCCTGTCGGAGCGCGCGAATGTAAAACTGCCGATCATTGTACGTGTGTCATGGATATTGAACGGCAGATCGGCGCTTTCCTGGGAGATGAGCGCGATCTGTACATCCTGGTGCGACCGGACCGCTATGTGATGGGCGTGTTTCGGGTGGTGGAGGCTTAGGACATGGTGTCCCGGCGTCGGAGAGCAACCAGGGACATTTCTTCTCAAAAGAATCGGGACAGCAGTCCCATCACAAATGTCTCTTCAACAGGTATGCTTGTGACAGAGTACACGATGTATGTACGTACAAGCAGTAGTGCGGGATAGGCTGGTAAGAAGCCAGTCGTGGCTGGATATCCCTGCGGTAGCTCCATCAGAGGTATCTTCCGAATAAGCGGATAAAAGGAGAAAGAAATTATGTCTTCTACAAAACTGTATCGTTTGAGTGGCATCAGCTTGCTGTTGGGGGCTGTGGTCAGTATCATCGCAGGCCTCATGACGCTCTTCTTCGATAGCAGTCTCACCGCTTCGCCCAGCACCATACAAAACCCGCTGTGGTCAACCTACTGGAGTCTGGTCTTCGTCGTCCTGGCACTGGTTCTGCTTGGTTTGCCAGCACTCTACCTGCGCCAGGCTGGAGGACGCGGAACTCTGTTGGGACTCATCGGTGTATTCCTCGTGGTACTGGGCAGCTTTCTGGGCATGGCAATGGTTGCCTACTTCGTCTCTATCATGCCATTGCTTGCTGAAAAAGCACCAAATCTCATCAACGCTGGGTTTTTTGAAACAAGTTTCGGTCTCTTCGGCCTGGGTTCAGCAGCATTGGGTGTCATCGGACCTCTTCTGCTGGGGATCGCTGTCATACGGGCGAAGGTCTTTCCACCGTTAGTCGGTGCCCTACTCATTGTTTCGGGAATCCTCAGCCCATCGACAGAATTCTCAGGCCTGCTGTTCACGCTCCTGGGCCTGGTGGGTACCATTGCCGCAGCGATTGCGTACGGTGGGGTTGGCACGATCCTGGCTCGACAGCAGAATGTTGCAGAAGTAGAAGCTTCCCTTCAAGAAGTGCTTCGCTGAGAAACCTCTGATGATAATGGATTGCTTTTTAGTACATCATTGTGTATGCTCCCTTCAAGGGAAATGAGCTAGTCTGTCAATATCAATAAAGCTTTTAAAGGAGAGAACCGACGCGTAGGAATAGGAACGGGCGATGATGCACCTCAACCAGTCACAAGGGCAAGCACTGCAAGAAGCTTCCCCAGCCAATGGAGAACAGACGAGGAGAACCGAGACGCGCTTGCATGGGCGTGTCCTCGTAATCGCACGGGCGCTCTGGCTGCTGCTCGTCCTGTTCGAGATCGGCATTTTGCTGGTCAATCTCCCAGCACTCATTGCCCTGCTTCATACGGCCTGTAGTGATCCGACGGGAGTGAGCTGCAACTATCTGCAGCTCCGTTCCGCGCAACTGCCTGCCCTCTCTCATTACGGCTTTTCGCTGGACGGCTATGCGCTCTATGCGCTGGGCTGCGATCTGGTCGTGACCCTGCTGTTCTTGAGTGTGGGGGCACTGATCTTCTGGCACAAATCGGCTGAGTTCATGGGACTCTTCGTCTCGCTGCTCTTGATCACCTTTGGCTGCTTTGGCAGTTCGGAAGTGCATCTGATTGTTCACCTCCCTTTCCTTGCGAATCTCATCGTCGGGCTGTTGGCCATAATGCAATGGCCCGCGCTGGGCATCCTCTTCTACACCTTCCCGGATGGGCACTTTGTGCCGCGCTGGTCCTGGATGTTAACGTCTCTTTTCGTGATCCAGATGGGCTTCTTTGTCTTGCCCTATCCCTACAATATCGATAACTGGCCTCCGCTGCTGGGCCAGCTTGAAACCTTCGTTGTCTATGGCAGCGCGGTCGGCACGCAGATCTATCGCTACCGCGTCGTTGCTTCACCCCTACAACGTCTGCAAATCAAATGGTTTGCCTTTGGCTTTGCGATGACCCTGGCGTTCTCTATAGTCTGGAGTCTGCTGCCCCTGGTCATCTCTCCCCTTAACCGTCCAGATTCCTGGTACCAGCTTTCTGGGCCAGCCGCCCTGGTGCTTTCTTACGTGCCCATTCCTCTGGGCATCGGCATCGCCCTGCTGCGGTACCGGCTCTGGGACATCGACATTATCATCAACCGCACGCTGGTCTATACTCTGCTCACAGTAAGCACGCTGGGCTTGTATGTGCTGGTCGTCTTTGGGGCCAGCAGCCTCTTGCGCGCTCAGAACGACCTGTTCTTTTCGTTGCTGGCGACTGCACTGATTGCCGTTCTGTTTCAACCCTTGCGCCAATGGTTGCAGCACGGAGTGAACCGCTTGATGTTTGGGGATCGCAACGAGCCCTATCGCGTGCTCTCGCGCTTGGGGCAACGCCTGCAGGAAACGGTGCCCGCTGATACCGTACTGCCCACGATTGTGGAGACCGTGGCTCAGGCCCTCAAGCTCCCCCACGTCGCTATTGTCTGGAAGCGGGAGCAGATCCCACCTGGCGCTGAGTCATCGCTGCTGGTGGCTGCCTTTGGAACAAGCAGAGGGAGTGCAGCAGACACACGGGTTCCGCTGGTTCATCAAGGCAAGCACCTGGGTGAACTGGTGCTTTCCCCACGCCAGCGCGGCGAGGAACTGACACCTGCGGACCTGCGGCTCGTGCGCGATCTGGCTCCCCAGATTGGCATGGCTCTGCATTCAGCCCTCCTGCTGGCTGACCTGCAACAACTGACGGTCGACCTGCAACGCTCACGAGAGCACCTGGTGACCGCACGTGAAGAAGAGCGGCGTCGCCTGCGCCGAGATTTACACGATGGACTGGGTCCGCAACTGTCGAGCCAGACATTTACTCTGTCCGCGATCAAGAAGCTGCTGCGCCAGGACCCCGATACGGCAGAACACCTGCTGATCGATGCCACCACCCATGCACAGGAAGCGATTGCCGATATTCGTCGCCTGGTATATGCACTCCGTCCCCCAGCTCTCGACGACCTCGGCTTACTGGCCGCTTTACAGGAGCAGATGGCTCAGTACCAGGCAAGCGGCATCGTGCTGACGCTAGATGCACCGGAGGCGCTTCCCCCTCTGCCTGCCGCGATTGAGATTGCTTGCTATCGAATTGTCCAGGAGGCGCTGACCAACATTGTGCGTCACGCCCATGCCACCCAGGCGACCGTTCATCTTCATGTGCAAGATGACCTGGTAGTGGAGGTGAGAGACAATGGGCAGGGATTGCCGCCAGGAGGGGTTCGCGGCGGCGTAGGCTTCAGCTCCATGCACGAGCGGGCAGAGGAACTGGGTGGCACGTGCCTCATTGTGACTATACCAAAGGGGGGAACGCAGGTGTGTGCGCACTTCCCGCTCCCGGAAGGACAACGAGAGGAGGACGAGACTGCACAGAAAGGGGAAGGTGCGCTATGAGTCGTATTCGTGTCCTCATTGCCGATGACCATCCGGTATTCCGCTATGGCCTGAGAGCTCTTCTATTGGCGGAGGCTACGCTAATGGAGGTGGTTGGCGAGGCCACCTCTGGCGAGGAGGCGGTGGCCCTGGCGACCCAATTGCTGCCAGACGTGATTCTGATGGATGTGAATATGCCAGGACTCAACGGGATTGAGGCGACGCGCCGTATTCTGGCAGCAACGCCCCAGGCAGGTATCCTGATGTTGACCATGTTCGACGACGATGAATCGGTCTTTGCCGCGATGCGCGCGGGAGCACGTGGCTACCTGCTCAAGGGAGCAGAGGGGGATGAGGCGATACGAGCGATTACCAGCATAAGCAAGGGAGAGGCGACCTTCAGCCCGGCGATTGCGCACCGCTTAATGAACTATTTTGGAACGCCGCGCTCCAGCTCACAGCCCACTCACCTCTTTCCCGAATTAACCGAGCGCGAACGGGAGGTCCTGACCTTCATCGCGCAGGGCTATACCAATCCGGCGATTGCCGAGCATCTCGTCCTGAGTCCCAAGACCGTACGCAACCATGTCTCCACGATCTTCAGCAAGCTGCAAGTGGCCGGACGCGCGGAAGCGATTATACGTGCCAGAGATGCAGGTCTGACGAAAGATACTCCATAACTTAAGGACTTACATCCCCTCCAGATTCCCGAGCAACAGCCCATACAGCTTCTTCTGCCTCTCCATCGCCCGTTGATAGCGTTTGCTCCTCTCCGCGTCGGGCTTCGTGGGCTCGTCCAGGGCGGGTGCGACCTGGGCGACATCCGGTATGATGTTCATTGCTTCGAGGGCAAGCAGGGCGGCTCCGCGCGCAGAGGCTTCCTGGTTGCGCGAGGGATAGATGGCGGCGTTGAGCGCATCCGCGACGATGCTCTGCAAAAGGGGCGAGCCGAGGAGGGCGCCGCCGCTGCCGATCACTCTGGGCGCGTCGCGCTCGATCTGCAAGGCGGAGCAGATCTGCTCGTAGACCATGGCGAGGCGGTAGGCCAGGGCTTCCATGCCGGCACGCAGCAGTTCGGCAGACGAGGTGTGCCTGCCGATGCCTGAGATGGTCATGCGCGCATCGGCGTGCCAGCCGAGACTGCGTTCACCGGAGAGGAAAGGGAGGATGGTCAGACCATGACTGTCCGGCTCCACTGCGGCGACGAGCGGTTCCGCATCCTTCAATGCGGGCAACTTGAGCACGGTATTCAGCCAACTGAGCATATTGCCGCCCTCGCTGAGCGCGCCACCAAGGACGGCGCGCCTCGCATCGACGAGATAGAGCCAGAGGCCGAGCGGAGGAACCGTTCGCTCGGGCGGAATGACGACACGAATCGCGCTGGATGTACCGATCGTGAGCGACCAGTTGTCGATGGTGGCGCAGCCGGAGCCGATGCAGGCCGAGGCGCCGTCGCCGATCGCGGGAAACCAGGGCACATCGCGCAGGGCAGGCCAGCGCCTGGCATATTCGGAGGTCAGTCCCTGCACACTATCGTGCAGATCGCCCAGTTCAGGCATCTGCTCAGGGCGCACGTGCAGAAATTGCAGCAGTTCGGCATCCCACGAGCGCTCGCGGGTGACGAGCAGGCCGGTACCGGAGGCCATCGAGAGACTGCAGACCGAGCGGCCCAGGAACTCGCGGTGCATATATTCGCCGAAAGAGAGCCATTTCGCTGCACGCTTGAACACGTCAGGCTGCTGCTGCGCCAACCAGAGCAGCTTTGCCGTCCAGTAGCTGGCGTGGAAGCGCGCGCCCGTACGATCGTGAATCGCCTTCTCGTCCAGTTGCTTGCGCAGGTCTGCGACGACGGCGTAGGGACGCGTATCCTCCCAGGTAATGAGGGGCATAAGTGGGCGACCGGCCTCGTCAAGTCCCAGCAGGCCATGCCAGAACGTATCGATCGCGACCGCGGCGATTGTGCGCTCGCCGGCCTGTTTAAGCGCCTCGTCGATCGTTCCGGCGACGACGGAGAGGAGCATATCGGCATCCACAGAGACCTCGCCCTCGTCGGAGGTGGTGAGCTGATAGGTGCGCTGCGATAGAACGCCTGCAACGGGTGCGCCGGTGGCGTCGAACAGGAGTGCACGCGTCGAGGATGTGCCTACGTCCAGTCCGAGCACGAATGGTGCCTGGTAGTTGACGTTCTGATCTGGATTCTGTGTCATAAATATACCCTCTCGCTGTGCTCCTCGTATCGTTAAAACGTTTATTGTTTGCAGGGACCCGATTTATCGCGTCCCATGCGTATCAAGCGGAGAAGTGCTGAGTTTGTGCTGTCGAGCCGCCAGCAGGGCGACCGCAAGGGTCGCCCGTACCAGAACCCGATCGCGTTGAACATCCTCCCGTATTTTTGTACGGGCGACCCTTGCGGTCGCCCTGGGAGCCAGCTCCCGCGACATCCGCCACGCGCTCATCCTTTCTTAGCTTGCTGTCTATTGGACGCCGTAAACGGGGCTCCTATCAATAATACTACATTTTTGTTTAGAGCGCTGTGATCCCCAGAGCGTTACAGGTCTGGCAATTGCCACTCGATCTCGGGCTTGCCGGCGGCGCGCAGGGCGCTATTGATCGCCGAGAAGGGTCGGCTGCCGAAGAAGCCATTGTTGGCCGAGAGCGGCGACGGGTGCGCGGACTGGATGATCGTATGGCGCGCAGTGTCGACCAGGACGCGTTTCTTCTGCGCATAGCCGCCCCAGAGCACGAAAACGACGGGATCTTCTCTGGCATTGACGGCACGAATAATGGCATCGGTGAAGATCTCCCAGCCGTGGCCCTTGTGGGAGTTGGGCATGTGCGCGCGCACCGTCAGCACGGCATTGAGCAGCAGCATCCCCTGTTTTGCCCAGGGGACGAGGTAGCCATTATTGGGGATGCGAAAACCCACGTCGCTGCGCAGCTCTTTGAAGATGTTAACAAGCGAAGGCGGTGGCTTAATGCCTGGGCGCACGGAGAAACAGAGACCGTGGGCCTGATTATTGTCGTGGTAGGGGTCCTGGCCCAGCAGGAAGACGTTTGCGTGCTCGTAAGGAGTCAGTTTCAGGGCGGAGAAGACATCCTTTTCGGGCGGAAAGACGGTGTGCTGCCGTCGCTCCTCATCCACAAACTGTTGCAGCGTCTGGAAGTAGGGCTTTTCGAACTCGTCGGCGAGTTGTGCGCGCCAGTCTTCGGGGATATCTATCAGCATAGCGTTGATCATCCTTTTATCACAAATTTTCAGGCGTTGTGGGTAAGTATCTCACATTCACCTGCTACTGGACTATTCACAGGCACGAAAGTAATAGCGGTTGTGGGGTCTCGACAGAATGTCCTAAAGTACCTTCCAGTAAAAAGCGACCTGAATAACGGTGTTACTATCTGATACTAGATTCTCTGATTACGGACAGTATGAAAAGAAAGGCAGGGATTGTGATGCATAGCCCGCGAGTTCAGGTCGTCGATGAGAGCATCGAGGGCTGCCTCTTTATCGTCACCGCCCTCAAGAGCGCAGGATATGACGTACATATCGCGCTCAACGGACAGGAGGGTCTCGCAAGGGTCATGACTCTTCAACCGCAGTGCCTAATTCTGAATGCGCATCTGCCAGACATGAGCGGCTATGCGGTCTGTCGATTTGTGCGGCAGAGATTTCCCAGGCATTTGCTGTGTGTTATTCTCATCAGCGCCAGGAACGCTCCCTTCGATCAAGTATATGGGCTGCGTCAGGGCGCAGACCGCTACCTGCACAGGCCCTTTAGCCTGGAAACACTGGTACAAACGGTCTGGGAGGTCCTTCCTGAGCCCTTCCACAGTGCGTTTCCCCCTGCCTTTATCTCGCGCACGTTGCCAGCTTCGGCGAAGCTTATTCCCCATCGCAATCCAGACAACGAGGCGATGCGGGCGAACAATCCCTTTGCCTACTCTACCGTCCTTGAGGATGGGTCAGTGCGCCGGCTCTACGCTGCCATCGACGGCAGGAAAACGATCACGAACCTTGCCACTGTTACCAGGCTGGAGATGAGTGAAGCCCTCAAGATTTTGTGTCTACTACGTAAACAAGGCTTCATTCAGTTCTATGACGCAATGGGGCACGTGGTGGAGAGCGACCAGCTTCTCTCCACCCGGTAGAGCAAATCACTGGCCCTCCTTGCATTAGGAAGAAAGGAGTATTGCTATATGAACTCAACAGAAATCACTACTCTCCTCCTGATAGCCCAGGCTTCCATCTCCTTTTTGATTGCGTTACGCGCTTTCAACCGCTATTCCCGTTCGGGCAATGACCTGCTCTTCATTCTGGGGATGTCGATGGCCATCATTGCGTTTGTGGGCGTTATCGGACTCATTGGCGATAATTACTTTGTGGGTAAATTCAGTACGAAGTGGTTTCGCTATACCGCCCAGGTTGTGAGTTACACCTTCATTTTCCTATGCTCCCTCCGTAGTTCGGTAAAATATATGTATCTGGTGAAGCGCTGGCTAGTGATCTGCGCGGGGCTCCTGCTGGTGATGTTATTTCTGACTCCGCTGCTGCCACAACTCTCCAACCCCATTGTAGAAGCTTCAGTGAGCTTTCTGCGCAGTGTGATCTGTTTTGCCATCTGCTTGAACTACGCAGTCATCTTTATGCAGAAGGAGACGCGCTTCAGTTTTCTCATGGGTCTCGCCTTTCTGTTGATCACCTTTGGGATCGCGGTCACCACGCCCTGGTATTTCGAGCAGGCGAGGGTGCTTTATCTCTATGTAGGTGATAGCATGCGCACGGCTGGCCTTGTTACGCTGTTCGTAGCTTTTCTCGCCGGGTGAACATGGTTTTAGTGATGACAATCTACTCGATGTAATAATAGATTTTGCTGCATTTGATGTATATATATAAAGTAACCTGGCTGTATTTTAGTATTTTTTACATCCGGATGGCACTATAGGTAAAACAAGGTGTAAGATTCTGCCCCCCCGAGAACATAAGAATGTATGTTCTCCACTGTATTCACACCCCTTTTTCACCGAATTCACACCCGATCCTGGTGTTTTGACTACTAACAGAGCTCAGAGAAGGGTGCCGTTAATGTATCTCAACCTATTCCCTCATAAATTCTCCCATTTTACATAATTTTAATATTGACTTCTAAGGTGGTAATTTGTTATCTTTCCTTATTGTAAAAAGTGAATAGAAGAAATTTTTCTGCTTCCTCTCTTTGCCTGACAAGGTAGTAAGCGGTCGCGATAAGAGGGAAATATCCTGCTAGCTTTCCTTGCCTTTATTCGTAGGAGAAGGGTCCCTTTATTGTTTTATCAGCTATATGGGCAAAAAATGTGCTCGTTTGTCGTATATCAGTATATGTAAAATGTACCTCTCTACTTTTTGATATTCGAAGTTTTCACTTCATCAATGATTCCTCGCCCGAAGGGATTGAATATAATGACAAAAGTGACGGATCTTTCTGAGGCCAGGCGCGCCCTCCTTGACAGATACTTGCGTGGAAATCTACCGCAGGCAGCCAGCGCCGTTAGTGCTATTCCCAGGCGCTCTTCAACAGACCCGGCTCCTCTATCCTTTGGACAGCAGCAGCTCTGGCTCCTGGCTCAACTGGCACCTGATACTCCTGCGTATAACGAGAGCGTGACGCTCCGTCTGCCTGGTGCCCTTGATGTGCCTCTCCTTGAAAAGAGCTTGAATGAGTTTATCAATCGTCATGAAGCCTGGCGTACCATCTTTCCGGTGCTTGATGAACAACCTGTCCAGGTCGTCCAGCCTGCTATGCCATTAGATCTGCAGGTGCTAGACCTGAGCAATCTTCCTGAAAGCGAAAGAGAAGGCGAGGCAATCCGGCTGGCTACTGGGCAGGCGATACCGCCTTTCGACCTTGCTCATGGTCCTTTGCTGCGTGCTCTACTCGTTCATCTCAATGAGAACGATCACCGCCTGTTTATGACGCTGCATCACATCATCTTTGATGCCGTTGCCATCAACCAGATCTTTTTGCCTGAATTGCACGCGCTTTACGAGGCATTTTCTCATGGCGAACCATCGCCACTTGCTCCATTGCCTATCCAATACACTGACTTCGCTACCTGGCAACGCGAGTCCCAGCAAAAAGAGGATTTCGCGCACGAGCTGGCCTACTGGAAACAGCAACTGGCCGGTGCTCCTCAAGTGCTGGAATTGCCCACCGATCGGCCACGTCCGGCTGTCCAGAGCTCGCGCGGTTCGATGCAAGCATTTACACTCTCCCGCCATCTCACTGACGGTCTGAAAGCATTGAGCAGTCAGGAGGGAGTGACATTGTATATGACGTTGACGACGGCCTTTCAGACGCTGCTGCATCGCTACACGGGCCAGACCGATCTGGTGATAGGAACTGTCACATCGAATCGGAAGCGTCCTGAGGTGCAAGGACTGGTCGGGTATTTCCTGAATACCCTGGTGCTGCGCACGAATATGGAAGGCGATCCGACGTTCCGCGAGCTGCTTGGTCGTGTACGTGAGGTGGTGATCTCAGCTCGTCGTCACGAGGAGGTGCCCTTCGAATTTGTGGTGAAGGAATTGCAACCTGAGCGTTCACTTAGCTACACTCCGCTGATCCAGGTGATATTCTCCTATCAGCCTTCGCTGCCCAGGCTCCCTGCCGGCTGGACCTGTTCTCAAATGGATGTGCAGACCTACACAACGAAGTTCGATCTTTCGGTCGAACTCGATGAGCGTGCTGATGGCTTGATCGGTCGCTTCATCTACAATACTGATCTGTTTGAGGATGCAACGATTCTCCGCATGATCGGCCACCTGGAGACGCTGCTGGAAGGTATTGTAGCTGACCCTGGAGAGCACATTGCGAAATTGCCGCTGATGAGGGAAGATGAGCGGCGCACTATGCTGATTGACTGGAATGCCACGCGAATATCCTATCCACAAGATGGATGTCTGCATCAGCTCATCGAGGCACAGGTCGAGCGTACTCCTGATGCGATTGCCCTGCTCTGTGAGCACGAACAGTTGACTTATCGCGAACTCAATGCGCGTGCTAACCAGCTCGCCCATCATTTACAGCAGTTGGGTGTGGGACCAGAGGTGATGGTGGGAGTATGCCTGGAGCGTTCGCTAGAGATGATCGTGGGCTTGCTCGCCATTCTCAAAGCCGGGGGTGTCTATGTACCGCTGGACCCAGATTACCCGCGCGAGCGGCTGGCCTTCCTGCTGGCCGACAGTCACATGCAGGTGCTGCTGACCCAGCGGCGTCTGCTGAATCGGCTTCCAGCGCAGCAGACGCACCCGGTGTGTCTGGATAGCGACTGGCAGGCGATTAGCCAGCAGAGCGAGACCAATCCCCTCAGCAAGGTGCAGGCAGAACAGTCGGCCTATGTGATCTATACCTCGGGATCGACCGGTCAGCCCAAGGGCGTGCTCATTCCTCATCAGGCCATCGCTACCCATTGTCGGAGCATCGCCCAACTGTATGAGCTGCGTCCGTACGACCGCGTCCTCCAGTTTAGTAACATCACCTTTGATGCCTCCTTAGAGCAGATCCTGCCCACCCTGCTGGTCGGGGCCCGGCTCGTGGTGCGCGGGCAAGAGATCTGGTCCCCCGCGGTCTTGCTCCGCCACATCAAGCAGCAGGGGCTCACCGTCATCAATCTGCCCCCGGCCTACTGGCAGCAGGCGTTGCGGGAATGGATCAAAAAGCCAGAGCAGTTACAAGATCATCAACTCCGGCTGGTGATTGTGGGAGGAGATCGGCTGCTGCCCGAGATGGTACAGGGATGGAGGCAAACCCCCCTGCGCTCGGCCCGCCTGCTCAATGCCTATGGTCCTACCGAAACAACCATCACCGCCACCCTCTATGAGCTTCCACACGACGGTGAGCACGAACTGCTTGAGCCGAGCGTGCCGATAGGACGACCGGTTCCTCCCCGCACGATCTACATTCTGGATCGGGCTGGCCATCCTGTTCCGGTGGGAGTGCCAGGCGAGATCCACATTGGAGGGCCGCTGCTGGCTCGCGGCTACCTTAATCGTCCAGCATTGACTGCCGAGCGCTTCATCGCCGATCCCTTTGGTTCTGAGCCAGGAGCACGGCTCTATAAAACCGGAGACCTGGCGCGCTATCGGCCCGATGGCACCATCGAATATATGGGACGGATGGATCAGCAAGTCAAGCTGCGTGGCTTCCGCATCGAACTGGGAGAGATCGAAGAGGTGCTCACCCGGCATCCCCAGGTGCGCGACGCCGTGGCGCTGGCACAGGAAGACGGAGCCGGGGAGAAATCCCTGGTGGCCTATATAGTCGCAACTGGCAAGGAGTCGCTGTCCAGCCATGAGCTGCGCCACTACCTGCAACAGAAACTACCGGCGTACATGGTTCCGACGGTGATAGTGCAGTTGGAGAGCTTGCCGCTGCTCTCCAGCGGCAAGGTGGATCGCCGTGCCCTGCCTGCACCTGAAGTGGTCAAACGCACGGAGGAAGAAACCTTTGTGGCTCCGAAATTGCTGATCCACCAGCAACTGGTGCAGATGTGGGAAGAGCTGTTGGATGTCCGTCCCATCGGCATCAAGGATAACTTTTTCTACCTGGGAGGACACTCTTTACTTGCGGCTCGCCTTGTTGACCACATCGAGCACACCTTCGGAAAGAGAATTGCCCTCTCCACTCTCTTCTCCGGGCCGACTATTGAACGGCTCGCTGAAGCTCTTCAGCAGCAAGAGCAAGTGGGCGCTCGAACCTCGCTCCTGCCGGTTCAGGTTGGAGGATCGAAACGGCCTCTCTTCTTCTTACATGGAGATTGGACCGGTGGGGCTTTCTACTGTTTCTCACTGGCGCGTGCATTAGGGCCCGACCAGCCCTTCTATGTGCTGGAACCCTATAAGTTTGGTGGCCTGCAGACCCTCCCCTCATTTGAGGAGATAGCGGCAGCGCATATTGAGTCGATGCGCACCGTTCAGCCGGAGGGCCCGTACCTGCTTGCAGGTTTTTGTAATGGTGGTCTCCTGGCTTATGAAATGGCCCGCCAGCTTGAGGCGGCGGGAGAGCATGTTGACTTCCTGGCTCTCATCAACCCTTCTATTCCCGTGCAGTTCAAAACGCTACGCACTCTGGGCAGTCTTATTAGCAAGTCACTGCGACTTGGGGTGAAGATGCAAGCCATCCTGTTCCTCCACATGCGACACGCCTTGCGGCATATATACAGACATCTGTATCCCTCCAGCAGTCGGGTTCAGGATTTCGACCAATTACTGGCAATTGATCCACGACTCAAAGCGATGTTCCCGCCGGTTGAAGCCCTTCATAACGACTATGTGGGCGCATTCACCTGGCTGGTATCGCAATACGAAACGGGCATTTACGCTGGCAAGATTACCTTCTACTGGGCGCGTGAAGAGCCTGGCATGGAAAATTCGTGGCAGCCGGTAACCCAGGCAAAAAAGAGCGAGGATATAGAGACCCACTTTGTTCCAGGCACACATATGTCCTGTGTCACCGACCATATCCAGGACCTGGCTGAATGCTTGAGGCTGAGTATGATGCGGGTACAAGAGGAAACGGCAGGCCAGGTTTCTCATAGCGGCGTTCTTAGTTAATATATGCACATGTCTGGACAGCACTTATATATACAATTAAGGGGGACTTTCATGAGTGTTTCACGGCAGATCCAATATTCTTCACAAATAAGCGATGAATACTCAAGCTCGCAATATCGGAACTTTCTTATGTGTCCACCGGATCACTTCGGCGTCCTGTATGAGATCAATCCCTGGATGAAGCGAGCGGTCCAGCCAGATCTTGATCTAGCTAGAAAGCAGTGGAACACCCTTGTCTCCAATCTTCAGGAGGCCGGAGCCGCTGTCGAGTTTATCCATCCCGTGGCCTCGCTTCCTGATATGGTCTTCACAGCCGATATCGGCCTTGTCGATCGAAAGCGCTTTATCATGAGCCGCTTTCGATACCCTCAGAGGCAAGAAGAGGCCAGGCATGGCGCACATTGGCTGCAGAATCGAAATTATGAAGTGATAGAACTTTCTCTGGCAGCCAGGGCAAGCCTGGAGAGCAGCGATATCTATCCATTTCGCGATTACTTACTCGCAGGTTATGGATTTCGCACCACCATCTCTGCTCACCGGGCACTGGCAAATCTGTCGCAGCGTAAAGTACTCCCTATCCAGTTTGTTGATGCTCGCCTCTACCATTTAGATCTATCCTTCTGTCCACTCGATGATCGTAGGGCTATCATTGCCCCTTGCGCCTGGTCCCGTCGTAGTTGTAAGCTTATAGAGAAGCTTGTACCCGAAGCTCTTGTACTGGAATCAGAGGAAGCTTTGACCTTCTGTGCAAATTCCGTTGTTGTAGGGAAGACGATCATCATGCCCTCCTGTCCTTTACGTGTGGGACGCATTCTTGAGCGTTGGGGCTTCACGATTTGCATATCGCCGGTGAGTGAGTTCCTCAAAGCCGGTGGAGCTATCCATTGCCTTGTTCTGGCCCTACACGGATCTTTTTCGCCGCTTGCTGACAGCATTCAATGACAGTGGAGCAGACAGGACGACGAAGAAGTATAAGAGAGGATAAAAAAGAAATATCCTATTGCTGCCTGTTCTTTAATGCTCGACCATTCCGCTTTTTGAAACCCTCTGTGATAATAGTCAGTTGTTCGATGGTAGCCTGGAGGTCCTCAATGACATCGGCGATAATGAGATCTGGGGAGCGCAGATCCTCGGCATCCTCCAGGCTCTTATCGCGCAGCCAGAACAGGTCCAGGCTCACCTTGTCGCGTTTGAGTAGTTCTTCATAACCGTAGGAACGGAAACGCTCGCTTTCCTGGCGTTGATGGCGATTCTCAGGATTATAGCAAGCGACGAACTCATCAAGGTGCTTGCGCGTGAGCGGATTGTTACGCAACGTGAAATTCTTATTAGTACGTAGATCATAGACCCAGAGACGTTCCGTTTGATGTTCGGCGCTCCCTGGTCTCTTATCAAAGAAGAGGACGTTCGCCTTTACACCGTTGGCATAGAAGATACCCGTAGGCAGGCGCAACAGCGTATGTACATCGCATTCTTGTAGCAGATTGCGTCGTACAAGTTCACCGGCTCCAGCCTCAAACAGGACATTATCGGGCACGACGACCGCCGCGCGTCCATTGGGTGCCAGCAATGATTTGACGTGCTGAAGGAAATTGAGCTGCTTGTTGCTGGTGCGCGCACAGAAATCGTCGCGCACGATCACATTGGCATCGCGCTCCTCTTTCCCCTTTTCGTTGATGAAGGTAACGCTGCTCTTGCGTCCAAAGGGAGGATTGGTCAGCACCATATCAAAGTGTTCGCCCGGCGTGCTTAGCAAGCTGTCTTTCACATAGATGGGAGGAATCGCGTCCTCTTCATCACTGCCAATACCATGCAGGAAGAGATTCATCAGGCAGAGGCGCGCGGTATTGTCAACGATCTCCCAGCCACGGAAGGCATCATATTTCAGGAAACGGCGCTGGTCACGCTCTAAATGAGGATAATGATGCACGATGTATTCGTAGGCCGCGAGCAGGAAGCCCCCTGTGCCAGAGGCCGGATCGCAGATGCGCATAGCGGGCGTGGGATGCATAACATCGACAATAGCTTGAATGAGAGAGCGCGGAGTAAAATATTGGCCCGCGCCGCTTTTGGTATCTTCAGCGTTCTTCTGTAACAAACCCTCGTACGCGTCGCCCTTTACATCGGCGTCCAGCGTCGTCCAGGCTTCGCGGTCGATCAGGTCCACAATTAAGCGGCGCAGGTGGGCAGGATTTTGGATTTTATTGATGGCTTTGCGAAAAATAATGCCCAACATGCCGCCACTTGAGCCAAGCGTTTCGAGGATTTTACGGTAGTGTTGCTCCAGGGCTGTTCCATCGCGCGCCAGCAGGCTGGTCCAATCTAAACCATCTGGGATGCGGGAGGGATGATTGTACGGTGGTTGTGTCCGCTCGTAGGCCATCTTCAAGAAGAGCAGATAGGTAAGCTGCTCTACATAGTCGCCGTAGGACATACCATCGTCGCGCAGGACGTTACAGTAGCTCCACAATTTTTGTACGATATACTGGGAGTGGGTGCTCATACGAATACGATTTCCTTTTTACTTACATTATCATGATGCCAGCAAACGCCCGATCCATTCGCGTTTCGGAGTCCAGAACGATTTGAGTACAGCATAAGCAGCCGCTGAATACTCAGCGCTTTCGTGTATCATCTTCTTCAATTCGGTGGCTGCCTCGCGCATAGCGTTACGAGCAGCAACATCATTTTTATTCGACTCCTTCCACTTTGCCGAATTCCAGTCCATCTTTCTGACCAGTTCCCTCACTCTATCACAGATTTCCTCTCGTCGTTGATCAATCAGATCTCTGTGATTTAGATCATACAATATAATTGAGGTATCGGCCCTTTGATATTCTTCAGGACACTCTTCTTTATCATACGCGGGCAATGCTTTACCGTTACGGTCAAATGTTAACAGCGCGGGATCATCAGGGTCGGTAGGATCAAGCAAAACAGATTCTTCCGCTAGCAGATCTTCATAATCGCATTCGTTACATATTCTTTTTGTTAAATCTAGTAATGGAAAATGGCTACCTTTCCTTGGTCGATTGCATCTTTCACAGGAGTAGCGGTAATTGCTCCAACAGAAAGCCAACCACCAATACCCTGGAAGTTTAGGCTGTGTAGGATCAGGAGGATACGGTTTGATTTGATTCTTAGGACGAAAATGATCCACATCGCCAAACATACGATGAGCGCTGGACTCGCAATACCAGCACTTATCATCTGCGACCTTCTGGAGAGCTTCCTTCAAACTAATCCATACATCGCGACAACTATTAATAGTCTCAGCACGTTCCTTCTCTGTGCCAGCAGCTTTTGCCTTCTCATAAGCTTCTCGTGCCTTTTCCTCCCATTCAGGCGTGATGGCCTGTCTTAAGCGCTTCAGGGGAACATATCTCATGCCTGTTGTTCTTCCTCCTCCAATTCATCCAGGATTTCTTCTACCAGGGCATTCTGCTCTTTAATCTGTTGTGGAGTTAGTGTAAACATCTCACGTATTGCTTCATCTTCGCGCTGTACTTTCCTTCTAATGAAACGAGCGTATTCAGGATCATGATTGCCGACGCTAAAATCTATGCCAGATAGCGCCTCGTTTAATTCTTCAAGCCGTTGCCTTTCGTCGATACTCAAGGTTTCCTTGACAATAAGCCTTCTTCTTTCATCTAGCAATTCCTGAGTAGGAATATCCAGCGAAGAGCGTAGACCAAACAATTCACTTGTAAGCATTGCATCCATACCCATACCCTGTGGACCTTCGTCTGGTTCTTCCGCATAGATATATCCCGTATTCTCATTACGCAGCATCATCCGCACTTGCTGCTTCTTCAAGCTTGAAATAACCAGGGGATTATGTGTGGTCATAATAATCTGGCTGGTCTCTTGTGTCCCGGCGATTTGATCAACAAAGTTGGGATAGCGAATAGCCCAGGCAGGATTGAGATGCGTATCTGGTTCATCCAGGAGAAATAATGACTCTTCATCCCTGGTAAACCTTAATAAACCCAATACCATTAATAGCTGTTGCTCCCCTTCACTTAAATCCCGAAACGTTAAGAGACCCTGCGCATTACGCACCACCACTCGCGTTTGTACTTCTCCAAGTACATCGGAAATATAAGTACTTTCCAGAGCCTTAAAAAAGGCTCGTTGATCGTTATAAAATTTATACAATTCTCTCAGTGCATTTTCATCTTGCAGATAAAAGTACATGTGCTCTAGTGTGGTACTCTGTTTGAAATTAAGGTTTACGCGTTGAGTAACGCGCAAGGGAACCAGTGATACTTCATACAATTTGTTGAGGAAATCTCGCAATACACCACGCACATTCCAGAAATGAGCATCACCCTCCTTACTCGACCAGGGAGGTTCTCTCATCGTAAATAGAACCGAATCTAGCCCTTGTATACCGAGATATCGATCTAAAAACTGGAGGATCTTCTCGTCCTGCTCAATAAAAAACGAGAGCAGTACAAACTGAGCATGTTCAAGACGTGCATACAGCAGAGTTCGCAGTGGATTGTCTACGCCCCTAAGTAACTCTTTATAGAAGGGCACCTGGTGCTTTTCAAAAAGAGCTTCCATTTTTCCACCGATTCCCGAGTAGTAGCCGAACACATAATTGGGCAGATACTCTCGTTCGGGTCCATCCCAAAAACGACGATAGGACATCCTTTCGCCATCCACAGTTACAAGAACCCTATCTTTTTTCGGTCTGCCACGATCTGCATCAATATGAATTTTATGACCGCGACAACTGTAATCAAGCCTGTACTCAAATGCAGGATCATCGCCAAGATCGAGATCGCGAAAAATAGTGATGAGAGCTTCTAGCAAGTTTGATTTACCGCTACCATTGCAACCGATCAATACTGAAATAAGAGCATCCTCATTAAAATTAATCTTAAAGTTGCTCAGATTCTTAAATTCCCCGATTGTAAGCTCATTGATTCTCATTGTTAACAGCCTCTAAAAACACCAGTGTATTGTCAGGACGGTCTACTTTTATGCGCTTTTTATTCACGACCTCGTCACGTAGTTCTTCAAAAAAGTCAGCTACATTATCTGCTACATCAGAGCCAGTTATATTATTGGCTACATCAGCCTTGAGTCCTGCTTGATGAAATAGATCATCCGGTGTTAGCGGCTTTTCAGCTTCTATCAATACCTGTTGCAGTGGTCGGCGCTCCCTCTTCGTGGAGCGCCTCGCCCTGCCCTTGTTCGCTCCATTCATACGTTCTTCCTTTCTACGCTTTTCCTCTTCCTGTTCGCGCTGCTTGCGTTCCGCGCGAATACGCTCTAACAATACGCTGGCCGGTTCATCATCGGGGTCCTGCTCCACCAGTTCGCCCGCGAATGCCTGTTCGAGTATGAGCTGACGTGTGTTCTCAATGCGCTTGAGGTTAGCTTCGATACTGGCTTCTGTGTGGGCGATGATTGAGAGCTGCATCTCTACTTCGTTGACGATTTGTTCTTGCTCAGCAAGAGATGGTAATGGAAAACATAACGCACGCAAATCTGTTAGATAAAGATGTGGTTGAGCCGTTGAACTTGATACTTTAGCCATCTTTTTTTGAAGCTCTGGTGACAAAAAGCAGTACTCTAAAAATTTTGGAAAGCTGTATCCTAGTATAGTACGGACAGCAGCCAGATTTCGGTCAGGACTAAATATAACTCCATCTGGAACAATCGCTGTACGTCCTATAGTTCCAACACAGGTAATAATAAGATCATTAGGAAGCGGCATATAGCGCCTAAATACGCGCTTAGCATCAATTTCCGAAATAAATGTGCAACTGGAAAAATCGATAAGGGAGCCAACAATATTTTTAGCGGTTAAATGAGGAACGCCAGAAGAAACACGCGCAGGAGGATTATGGTCGCCATCAGTTACTAATACAGCTATCTGATCCACTGTAGCCCAACACCAACCCTCCGGCAAAGTTGACAACTGTCGTACATCTGGAGTTTGAGGTACTTTGTATTTCTCCTTCCACCTCTCATCCTTTGGTACTATCCCCCTAGCCCTCATCTTCTCCAATTCCTCGGCTTCCCACTTCGCACGCCGCTCAACCAGTATGCGCGCTAACAGCTCAGAACCCGTTTCTGCGACGGGATTCTCTTCACGCCACTCTTCTGTTATTTTACCCTCGACTGCAAATTTTAAGACGGACTCGCGGGCACGCTTGAGCCTGATCAGGTCCTTTTGTAAGGAGGCAGCGGAATCGTCCAGGAGTGAGAACTGTTCTTCGATGGATTCTACTATGCGTTGTTGCTCGTTTGTGGGAGGAAGAGGGAATGATGAATCAATAAGAAAAGAGGCTGGAACACGGAGTTGCCCTGCCGATCCCGTCATTGCTTTGCGTGCTAATTGACGAAATAAAGATCGGGATAAGTAATAATAGAGAAATTCGGTTGCAATACCTTTTTCTGGACGTATAACATGAAATTCAGTCGATCCAAAACCAATACCTGAGATGAGAGAACGGGCAATCGCGAACTTACCATTTTCCATACAAGGTGTAATTTTGGCAAAAATAATGTCATCCTCTTGAAAAGCGGTGTGTCCTTTCCTTACCTCTCTCAAAAGGCGTTGATTAGAAGTATCTACATTCCCTGTTTCAGCCTCTACAGCAGCCATGGGTATAAATGACGCAAAGGTCGTGTCTGGTAATGCTGAAATATCTATTGCAGGGTTAATTTCAGCAATAGAACCTATTGACGTTCGTTCCCACCCCTCCGGTAGCTCATTCTCTTCGCTCATGCCGCCAACCTCTCATTTAAATCTTTCAAAATAACGGGCAGTTCCGCGCCGAATAGTTGATAGGCTTTTCCCAGGCCGCCCTGCTGGACAAACGGGCTATACTCGAAGTCCTCCGTCTCAATAGTGAGCGAGGAGGCAATAGTGCTACAGATCAACTGCAGCCATTGTCGCTGTTCCGCTGTAAACGGTCTACCGCGCAGTCGCTCGTGCTCGTCGAGCCACGCGGTGAAGCGGCGCGTCACAATCTCATTATACGGCTCAAGCATTGCATCTTTATCTCTCTCTCGCTCAATAGTATAACGGATAAGCGATACGATGTCAGTAAGCGCGCGTTTACTATTTTTTCCGCCACGCACGCGGCCACTATCCAATGTTTGATAAGCCTGCCAGAGTCTTTCAGGGGACAGACCAAGCGGCGGCGCTTTGAGGGCCTCCTCCAGGCGCTTGATATCCTGGTAGCGCAGACGCACATTGTGAGGACGACTGTAGAAGACCTGGAGGGCCGTAATTTCGTCGCGATGCTGCTCTAGAAACTGGCGGAACGTCGTCACGACCTGGCGCGCCCTGTCCTCAGCCTGAATATCCCAGTCGGAGGTGAGCAGCGTGTCCTGGCTCACGATATCGATGGTCTGCTCGTCGCGCTGCTGCGTCTTCAACAGAGCATCGCGCAGGTCGGGATCGTCAAAAGGCGCAACAGCCTCCATGATCAGGCGCTTCGCCACCGCCAGCACCGGCGGATCGTTGACCGCGAGATAGTCCTGCCCGGTCTCCCGTTGGGCCAGTTCAAGCTGGCGATCGGGATCGAGCGAGCGCAAAATATGCGCGGCAAGCTCGCCAATCGTAGAGCCGCTTAGGGAGCGGATCGTCTCGGTCTCTAAAGGCGTCGCGATCTTAGCGAGGCGAGCCAGGCGTCCGGCGAGCGTTGGGAGCAGATCTTCATCGCGACTCCATTTGCCCAGGGCAACGTCATCCAGCACCTTCTTCAGCGGTACAGAGACCTTGCGTTCAAGCGGTGGATCATCGGTCTTGACCTGCTCGCAGACGCCGACGGCATCCACAATCACAAAATGCGTCTTGCCAGCGGGAGCAGGAGTCACGGCCTGAAATTCGGCATCATCGATGATACGGCTACCACGTCCCTTCATCTGCTCGAACAGGCCCTGACTCTTGACGAGGCGCATAAAGAGCAGCACCTCAAGCGGCTTGATATCCGTCCCGGTCGCGATCATATCTACCGTAACAGCGATGCGCGGATAGTAGCTATTGCGAAACGCAGCGATCAGGTCTTCAGGCTTCACGCCCGTCGTCTTATAAGTAATCTTCTGAGCGAACTCGTTGCCACGCGCAAACTCCTCGCGCACAATCTGTACAATCTCGTCGGCGTGACTATCGTCTTTGGCAAAGATCAGCGTCTTGGGCGCATCGGTACGACCGGGGAAGAGCACAGTCGGCAACGCATCGCGATAAGCACGGATCACCGTCCGAATCTGATCGGGTGCCACAACCTCGCGATCGAGTTGCTCAGGGGCATACGTCAGATCATCATCCAACTGCTGCCAGCGCATAGCACGTGTGCGCCGCTCGCGTTTCCCGATATAGGAGAGCGGCTCAACGGTGCTTCCCTGCTGAGTAATCGCGGTACGGATACGATAGACCTGGTAATCAACATTGACGCCATCGGTCACGGCGCGCTCGTGTCCATACTCCATCACCAGATTGCGATGGAAAAAGCCGAACGTCTGCTTATTGGGCGTCGCCGTCAGACCAACAATGTGTGCATCGAAGTACTCCAATACACTGCGCCATTTGTTATAGATGCTGCGATGACATTCATCGGTAAAAATGACATCGAAGGTCTCGATCGGCACCAGGGGATTGTAGCGCACCTCTTTGGGCGGCTCGCTATCGGACGCGGCATCGAAGAGCGACTGCTCCTCCTGCGCCGCGTCAAAATCTGACTCGCCGCAGAGGATAGAGTAGAGGCGTTGAATAGTCGTAATGCAGACTCTTGATACCCTATCGATGGAATTGGATTGCAATTGCTGTACATTATAGATCTCAGTAAACTTGCGCCCATCGTCCGGCGTCTCGTACTGCGCAAACTCCTTGAGCGCCTGGCGCGCCAGATTAGCGCGATCGACAAGAAAAAGGACGCGCTTCGCCCCGCCAAACTTGATCAGCCGATAGATACTGCTCACCGCTGTATACGTCTTGCCGCTTCCCGTCGCCATCTGGACCAGAGCTCGTGGCCTATCTTCCGCGAAAGAGCGTTCCAGATGAGTAATCGCCTCCACCTGGCAGCCGCGCAATCCCGTAGTTGGCAACGGTGGCAGGCGCAACAGGCGAGCGCGCAAGGTCTCATTAGATTGCCCTTCGGGAGCCAGGGCCAGCCACATAGCAAGCATCTCGGGTCGATGGAAAGAGAAGACGAGACGACTGCGCGGAACGGGATCGAGATAACTGGTAAAGCGCGTCTCGATCCCGGTTGTTTCATACGCGAAAGGCAGTGGCAAACGAGCAGCAGGTAGATCATCCGGCAAACCTCGACGATACTTATTGTTCTGTTCCTCTACGCCAACAAGCGTCTCGCCAACCTTCTTCGCCTCCACCACACCGACAGCCTCGCGATCGACAAAAAGGAGATAGTCAGCGGCACCGGTAATCGTAGAGAACTCGCGCACTGCAACGCCACGACCGGCGCCCAGATTGAGGCGCTTACGGTCCTGTACCGCCCAGCCAGCCTGCTCTAGCAATGCATCAATCTTCTGGCGTGCGCCCTGTTCAGGTCTCATCTTCCCATCTTCCTGCTTCATCTAAAAGTCGAACGATACTACAAAATGATGATGAGGGGAGATATGTGTAGTGCTTCCATTCATATATATGATCTAAAATGATAAGGTCAGTATAGCTCATTCAGGAACACTGAGCAATAGAT
Source organism: Ktedonobacteraceae bacterium (assembly GCA_034438015.1). Lineage (GTDB taxonomy): Bacteria > Chloroflexota > Ktedonobacteria > Ktedonobacterales > Ktedonobacteraceae > JACDAE01. Next base: position 33,808 of record DAOTTD010000078.1, read on the forward strand.
ACTTCTTTATGTAGAATGGCAAAGCGGAAGCGGCAAACCATCGTAGGGGCCCGCCTTGCGCGGGCCCTGCGCGCGGGCCCCATAAGCGTTAACATAAGAATGGCTGAGCTTGTGACGGATGTCGCGGGAGCCGGCTCCCAGGGCGACCGCAAGGGTCGCCCGTACAAAGAAACGGATGAATCGAACTCCTTCGCGTGTTCTGGTAGGGGCGACCCTTGCGGTCAATACATCTCATGTAGGGAGGACAGGAGCAGGCGAGAGGACAAGCGCAAGGCCCCCTCCCAAGCCCCCGTCCGCCCCTTGTCCCTACTATGACCTCGTTAAGGATTGACCGCAAGGGCCAATCCCATTCACGTCACGACGTAGCAGTAGGGACAAGGGGTGGCGGCGCGGCTGGGAGGGGGCCTTGCGCTTGTCCTCTCGCCTGCGCCACGAGGTCGGCAGTAGGGACAAGGGACGGGTGGATACAAACATGTGACGGACCCCCAGATAACGCCTGCAGCATGTTGCTTGCTCCAACCGTGATACAATAGAACACGATAGTCGCGTTTGTGTGGGATCTATTTTCTCTGCACAATGGCATCATATATCGAATAACGAGCATGGCATCTCGCGCAAGGGATGCGAACTACGGTATAAGTGGAGAATCACGTACATGATAGAGAATACGAGCACGCGCGAAAGCACTCATAGCGAGCGGCCTGTGCGCGTCGAGGCGGGCGCCGTCGACCTGGACGGTTTGTTGAGCGTGCCAGCGGAGGCGCATGGACTGGTGATCCTGGCGCGTGGCATCGAGAGCGACGAGCGCGAATCACCGTTCCCGTCAATCGCACAGGCGTTCAATCAACGGAGACTGGCAACTCTGCAAGTGGAGATGTTCACGCCCGACGAGCAGGAGTTGGAGAAGCTCATAGGATATTTTGCACAGAACGTCGACATTATGCAGCAGCGCTTCATTCATATGGCTGACTGGCTGCTCCAGAATGAGGAGACCGAGAACTTCTCCATCGGCTATTTTGGGACGGGTCCCTGTGGCGCGGCGGCCCTGGTCGCGGCGGCGGAGCGACCGGACAACGTACGTACCGTCGTTTCCGCAGGAGGCGCAATCGAACTGGCACGCGCACACCTGGGCGATATCCTCGCGCCCGTGCTGCTGATCGCGGCGGGGAACGATAGCAGCTCGGTGCAAGCACACCAGAGCGCACTGGCGGCACTCAAAGGACAGAAGGCGTTCGAGACGGTCGCCGGGGTATCAGCCCTCTTCGCCGATCAGCGCAGCACTGATGAAGTGATACGGCTGGCGGGCGAATGGTTCACGCGCTGGCTGGTCACGATCGTATAGTTGTCCCTTCTCATCTATCTTTATCTCGGAGGCACACCTTCCATCAGGAGGTGTGCTTTTCTGCTTGCCAGAACGCAATAATCAATCATACCCCTTGAAGCTATCTTAGACGTTTTGCCACCTTTTGCAAGTTCGTCCGTATATTTTAGTGCAGCTTCGTTATCCCCCCTCGGTCAGCCCGTGGAAGCTGCAACTGGATGTGTTTGCTTGTGTGAAAGGGTGATGTTATGTACAAAAGAGTTGACTTCTCGGAGAAATTCTCGCGATCACTGAAACGTCTCTCGGAACCTATGCAGCGGCTCGTTGCGGAAAAGATCGATTACCTCAAGCAGAATCCCGCCCATCCCTCTCTTAAAGTTCATCGTGTATTGCGCGTCAGAAACAGAAAGATATGGATCTGCTATATTGGCGATTCACTACGTCTGCTCTATCAGCCGCGAGCCGATGGCATCTACCTCTGGGATATCGGGGCGCATGAGGTGGTAGATCGTATTCACAAGCGTCGTTTCAAGTAGCAAGGGCAGCAAGGATATCATTCAGTTCTATAGAAGAGATTTATGCGGCAGTCTCTTATGGTCGACTATATGGCAGGTTCCACCGGTTGAACGGTGGAACCTGTTTTATTTATGAGGCGCGTCTCTACCACAAGTGGCTACTCGTCCTTAGCGACCATCACTTCCGTCGACTTGATGATGGCCGCCGCCTGGTCGCCCTCTTTCAGTTCGAGCGACTCCGCTGAGCTGCGTGTGATCGCCGATACGATCTGCTGGCCGTCTGGCAGTTCAATGACGACCTCGGCCATGATCGAGCCGAGCTTGACGGAGACGACTTTGCCTCTTAGCTGATTGCGCGCACTGATACGCATACTGAACACTCCTTTTTACCTGAGTAAACAATTCTATTTTCAATTATACAACTGCGCCGGCAATGAGAGGTACACAAGCAAAGTTCCCGCCCTTACAGTTGGGCGGGAACTATCCTCTCGGCGTTGAGTTGATTACGGGTGTTCGCGTAAGAACTTATCAATCTGCTCGATGTCGAGGTCGTCGAGGCGGAACTCGGCGGCTCCGATGAGCGCGTCGACCTGGCGTGGGTGGCGACCACCGACGATCGCCCCCGTCACCGCCGGATTGCGCAGGGTCCAGGCGATCGCGACCTCGCCGGGAGTGCGGTTGTAGGGGAAGCCGATGTCGGTCAGCAGGTTTACCAGTTCCAGGTTGCGCGACAGGCGCGGCTCGGTGAACTCCGGGCTCCCCTTGCGCCAGTCGTCGTCCGGCAGGTTCTGGACGCGCTCCTTCGTCATCGCGCCGGTGAGCAGGCCGGAGGCCATCGGCGAATAGACGATAACGCCGATGTTGTTCTTCAGGCAGAAGGGCAGGATCTCCTCCTCAGCGCTCCGGTTGATCAGCGAGTACGGCGGCTGGAGCGAGTCGACGGGTGCGATACGCATGGCGCGCTGTAACTGCTCGACGTTGAAGTTGGAGACGCCGAGCGCGCGCACCTTGCCCTCTTTCTTCAACTGTGCCATAGCGCTCCAGCCCTCCTCGATATCGGCAGCGGGATTGGGCCAGTGGATCTGGTACAGGTCGATCACGTCAACGCCCAGGCGCTTCAGGCTCGCCTCGGCCTCGCGGAGGATCGATTTAGCCTTCAGACTGCTCGTGATATTTCCCTTGTCGTCCCAGACGAGCGAGCATTTTGTAAAGATAAGGGGTTTTTCGCGGCCCTTGATGGCCTCGCCCACAATCTCCTCGGAGTGACCAAGACCATAGACGGCGGCGGTATCGATCCAGTTGATGCCCAGGTTGAGGGCGCGTTTGATGGTCGCGATCGACTCCTGGTCGTCCTGCGAACCCCAGGCATTGGCCCAGCCGCCGCCACCGATGGCCCACGTGCCGAGTCCGAGCGGTGTAATCTCTATATCTGTATTGCCAAGTTGGCGTGTATGCATATGCAATTTCCTTCCTTCGCAAGTTCAAAGTTCATGCGATCTTTTGTTGTTACACGAATCACTTTGCTATTCAGTTACAGACCAGACAGGCGCATTTATGATTATTCACCGCCGGGCTTGAAACAAAATGATACAATGCGAAGAGGGATGCCTGACTATCCCCACATAGCCAGAAACGATTATATTTCCCCGGAGGAGACCCATATGCTCAATTCAGAGATCGTCCGTTCGCACTTTCCCGGCCTCACCGCAGACACTATCTATTTTGATAACCCCGGCGGCACACAGGTCGCGCGCGAAGTAGTGGAGCGCATGCAGCAGTACCTGTACACAACCAACGCAAACCACGGCGGAGCGTTCGACACCAGTCGCGCATCCGATGCGGTCGTCTGGGAGGCACGGCAGGCGGTCGCCGATTTTCTGCACGCGGCACGGGCGGAAGAGATCGTCTTTGGACAGAATATGACGAGCCTCACACTGCACATCAGCCGCAGCTTCGCGCGCACGCTCAATCCCGGCGACGAGATCGTGGTAACGCGGCTAGATCACGACGCCAATATTGCGCCGTGGCTGCTGATCGCCGAAGATCGTGGCTGCATGGTGCGCTGGGTCGATATTCATCCCCAGGATTGCACGCTGGATATGGAGGAGATGGAGCGGCAGATTACGCCGCGCACGAAGATCGTGGCCGTCGGCTACTCCTCGAACGCTGTGGGAACGGTCAACGACGTGCAGCGGGTCGTGCAACTGGCTCATCGCGCCGGCGCGCTGTGCTATATCGACGCGGTGCAGCACGCGCCCCATAAGCCGATCGACGTGCAGGCGCTGGATTGCGACTTCCTGGCCTGCTCGGCCTATAAGTTCTTCGGGCCGCACACGGGCATTCTCTACGGGAAGTACGCGCTGCTGGACGCGTTGAAGGCATACAAGGTGCGACCGTCCGGGAACCTGCCACCCGATAAGTTCGAGACCGGGACGCAGAGCTTCGAGTCGATCGCAGGCGTCCTGGGCGCGCTGGAGTATATTGCAGAGCTGGGAACGTCGTTCGGAGGCGACTTCGCGCCACAGTACCGGGAGCGTTTCAGCGGTCGGAAACTGGCGCTCAAGCAGGGCATGACGGCGATCGAGGCGTACGAGCTGGACCTGAGCAAGGCATTATTGGCGGGGCTAAGCTCGGTACCGGGCCTGCACATCTGGGGGATCACCGATGCCGGGCGCATGCAGCAGCGGGTCCCGACCTTCTCGTTCAGCTTGCAGGGCTGGCATCCAAGAGCGGTGGCCGAAGAGATGGCAAAGGCAAACATCAACGTCTGGGACGGCAACTTCTACGCCCTCGCCGTGCTTGAGCGACTGGGATTGGAGGAGCAGGGTGGCATTGTGCGAGTGGGCGCCGCCCACTATAATACGCAGGATGAGATTGACAGGCTCGTGGCGGCGCTTTTGCAGATAGCTGAGGAAAAATAGAGTTACGCAACCTGCAAGTTATTATAGCTACCACGTAATCACCATAGCATTGATCGCGCTCAGCAGCATCAGAGCAACGATGGCCGCGACAACCGCGTACTCCACGGCAACGTTCCTATTGAAACGTGTAACAAGAGTCTGGATAGAGAGTTTTTCGCCAGCGTGTTGCCAGCAAGCAACAGAGCAGTACAGCAAGCGAGTGGCGTACAGAATAACGTAGAAGAAAATGATGATAGCCAGAGCGCTAATCATCATTAGATGTATCCCCAGCAGAAATGCGAGCGCAACGAAAAGCAGCGGGGCAGCGTTTGCCAGGTACAACAGGATTTTGCGGGCGTATGTTGTTGTCTCGATCCGGTTCCAGGGAAACAGGTCGCTGCGGTCCGTTATGACAAGGTAGAACAGCAGCGCGAGTGGGGTGGTGACAGCAGAGATCGCCCAGAGCATGATGTGTTTCCTCCATAAGATAGAGCGTAGCCTATAAACGTCAAGTTAACGAATGCCCATACACATTATGAAACGGCCCCCGAAACGGCCTCAGTAGGGAGGGGCTTTACGCCCCTCCGGTTCCCAGACGATCATCTCCTGGACAGCCACTCCCGCCGGTTCTCTCACCGACACATTTCAGAAGATAGAATTCTCGGGTAGGGACCAGCTTCCAGCGCGTCCGGATTTATCATATTCCTACACATTTCATATGAATAAACGTTCATTATATATGAATAAATGTATATCTACATGTCAGGGGAGGAAAACGATACATCGCGGACCAGCTTTCAGCCATCGGTGACAATTAAATTAAAAAACGACTTGTCAAGGCAGGGAAAAAAGAAGAGAATCCATTCAAGAACAACAATCTCCATCAGAAAGGATTCTCTTCTATGCCAAAGCAT
>DAOTTD010000079.1:0-7838 GCA_034438015.1 Ktedonobacteraceae bacterium
AGTTGCCGATAAGCTGCTGGCGAAGATCAAAAATGTTCATCATGTACCTCGTAGCGCGAACACAACCACTTATGTCTAAGCATTATAGCTATGATTGCAAGAGCTGTCAACGAATATGCAGGCATAACGTATATTTACGCTTGACGTAATATTAGAATTGATCTACACTAAGCGCGTGTTGCAAAAAGCGTTCCAGCCGTAAATCCAGGATGATCGATCATAGCACGCAAAGAGAAACGTAGGGGCAGGTATGAGCAAACATTATCTTCTTTTTCTTCCGCCAGATATTATTCACAAAAATGTGTCTTACGATCAACCGCGTATCAACGTGAATGTGGCGGTCGCGCAGTTGCAGGTGGATGATAAAATACTCCTGGTACGTGGTGATTTTCTGCATTTTCTGCGCGGAAATCTCTTGCCATTTGTGTATACTGTTATCTATGTGAACCGTGGAGCGGGAACCGTGACACTCCAACTGGAGCAGACACATAACCAGGCCACTCCACTGCCAAAAGATATTCTGCTGGATATGGCATCCGGCAATATATATCTGTTAAGTGCCAGTGACTTCACGCAAAGTATTAAGGGAATGGGTGGAAAGCGCATGGAAGAGAAAGCATTACTGGAGCATATCCAGAGCTATATAAGAGCACACGGCTACTACTTTGACAACGAGACGCTCTATAACTACCACATCTGCCTCAAGGTTCGCCCATTCATCATCCTGGCGGGGCTTTCTGGCACCGGCAAATCGAAGCTCTCGCAGCTCTACGCCGAAGCGCTGGGACACAAGCAACACTACCTCCGTTTGCCGGTGCGCCCCAACTGGAATGACGACCGCTATCTGCTAGGACACCTTAACACCATCACAGGAGAATACTTCACTGAGCCGGCGGTCGAATTCCTCATGGAAGCCAACGAAGACGAAGACAACCTCTACTTTTTCTGCCTCGACGAAATGAACCTCGCGCACGTCGAGTACTATTTCTCGCAGTTCCTGAGTGCGATGGAGGGTGAGCAAGCGGAGGAGCGGCAGATACGCCTGTATGGAACGCGTATGCAGAAGCTATTAGAGGAGCAAGACAAAACGCCGACTCTTCCGGCCCAATTGGTGCTGCCCGACAACCTCTTCTTCACAGGAACCATTAACGTTGATGAGACGACGCAATCCATCAGCGATAAAGTCATCGACCGTGCCAACACGCTCGAATTCTTCAACGTAGACCTGGATAAGATACCACAGCCAACGACGTTGCCTGAACCGGTCCCGCTCTCCACGTATACCTGGCAAAGTTATCGCGTCTCCACGCCGGACACAAGCTACCGCAAGCAAATTATCGAGATCAGCAAAATACTCAACAAAGCCGATCTCGGGCTAGGATACCGCGTCCTGCATGAGATCGAGGTATACCTGGCGAACAGCAAAGAGCTGCTCGCTCCACTCGTTGCCTTCGACCTGCAGGTGAAGCAGCGCATTCTCCCCCGAATACGCGGCAACGAAGCCATCAGTGATATGATAAAAGAACTTCAGAATTATTGTAAGCAGAACAAACTTGAGCGCTCTCAAAAACGCCTGCAAGAAATGGAAAAACGGTTGAAACGCGATGGCTACACAAACTTCTGGCGCTAGTCACTGGCTCACCATCGACAACAGGCCGTTAAGTTTTCGACCTGATGACGAAAATCAGGCGCTCAATATAAAAGAGTACAGCACGCACGAGATCAGAATCACCAATCAAGCGCCTGATCGTCTCACGATCTCAATTGACGGACAGACACTCGAAACGGCCCGCTACGGTATCTGGACGTGGCGGCCCCAACACTACGCCGGTCTCTATCACATCGTTGCCACAGCACCCGACCAGCCGCCGCAAAGCGCCCTGGTGCGTGTCTTCCCGCAGAAATTCACCCAGGCTCGCTATGAAACGATGAAAGACGACCTGAGCAGAGTCGCCATAGATCTGCAATTTCGCCTGGCCTCTCCCGCTATGGAAAGGGCGCAGTACACGCCACCCACGCAAGAAGTCTCGGCTCTGCAGGACTACAGAAAGATACGCAAAATTATTGAGCAATTGAAAGATATCATGGCGCACATTCGCCGTGAACCATACCGCACACTCAGGGAGGAGCATATACAACAGGGTTGGCAGGAGATAAAAAGCTTTTCCAGCGAAGCGGTCCCTCTACCAGGAAGTTATGTACAATTATCAGAGCCGCAGGTGAGCAGGTATGGTATACGCAGCATGCCGCGATACTGGACGCTGCCACAGAGCACCCAGACATACGACACCTACGAGAATCGTCTGCTCAAGCACTTTCTGCACCAGCAATTGATCGCTAAACTGGATATCATTTCCCAGCACGCCGAAAACGAAAAGCAGCGCCTGGAACCGATCTACGCACGGTATCACAATATCGAGGATGGCGAAACACTGCAAAAGCTCAAGTTTGTGCTGGAAGAGTGCCAGCAGATGAAACAGCGCTGCATCCAATGGAGCAATGAGTCTTTTCTCAAAGCGCTTCCCACTCCTGTAGTTGCAGGGAAGGCGACCCAGGTGCTGCTCAAACACCCGACCTACAGCCGCTTCTATCAGCTCTACTTGCAATTTCAGCAGAGCCTTAAGACCACCTACGAGATAGAGCACTATATTAATGAACTGGCCTTGCGCAGAGTGAGCGATCTATACGAGATGTGGAGCGTCTTCTCCCTTACGCACATCGCGATAGAAGAACTACTCACCGCCGGTTATAGCATCACATCCAGCAGCCTTTTCTACGAGATCAAAAAGGACTGCTTCCAGTTCGACGTAAAGAAAAACGTCGCGAGTATTGCGCTGGAGAAAGACGATCTCCGCGTCGAGATCAAATACGAACCGATCTATCCCAACCAGTCCACCGTGAGCTATCGGTCCGCGCTGGTCGCGACAACGATTGGCATGTACCCCTTAACGCCCGACATGGCAATTGAAGCGTATAAGGGAGATGAGCCGCAGCACGTGCTCATCTTTGATGCCAAGTATCGCTGGGAATGGGAAAGAGGAGGCCATTACAATCCTAAACAAGAAGATATCGACAGAATGTACAGGTATCGCAGCAACATTCAGTATAAGCGGTATGATGCGGGAAACAGACGACAGCCCTATACGACCGAGAATATTGTCTCCAGTGCCTATATTCTGTATCCAGGGAACAAAATACATCGCGAGGCAAACAGCAGGATCGGCAGCTTACCACTCATCCCAGGCACATCTCAACATAGCGATGATGTGCGGGAGCAGGTGAAGGATCTGTTGTATTATGCGTATCTGATTGACTAACCCATTAGGGAGACTTCCTCCTCGGCTTGACACCTTCGCCAATCAAGTATACAGTCTGTATGGAAACCATGGAGGGTATGGCCCGTATACAGGATATGCGCTTGCAAGATCGATGGAAAATGGGAGACACGTTTCCTCTCCCTCTTTACGCTCTCTCATCGATCATCACGCTTCGAAAACAACAGGAGGACGGTTCATGGCCAAAGTATTTCGTTTCGGGGTCGTCTCTGCCGGAAATGCATCCCGTTCAGCGAAGCCGATATCATTGCACCGACACTCAAACGAGGTCCGCAGGGAATTGACCCGGCGGATGCCTCACTGGAGCAGAAGATCGGCTGGATACGCGAGGCAGCAGGCGAGCGTTTTGATCGGCTGGAACTCAGCCAGTCTGCATTTGGGATGGAACTGACAGACAGCCCCATTGGGGCCACCATGGCTATCAAGGGGGGACCGCTAGTAGAGTCACAGCCGATGACCACCGAGCAGGCAATAGAGCATCTCGTGAAGCAGCGTGAACGGCTGGGTATTTCCTATATTCAGATCCAGGAGGGGCAGGTCGAGAACTTTGCCCCGGTGGTTGCCCGGCTGAGTGGCAAGTAATCACAAGGAGGAGTTTTCTCTATGGTGCAGGAGCCTACGAGACAGCAAAGGCAACCTGCGAGGGTCGGCATGTCTCTCCCTCGCCAGGACGGGCCAGACAAAGTCACCGGGCGAGCGCGGTATGCGGGAGATCAGGTGGTACCAGGAATGCTCTATGCGCGCCTGGTCCTGAGTCCGTATGCCCACGCGCGTATCTCGAACATTGATACCTCGGCAGCGCTGGCTGTGCCAGGAGTCGTGGCCGTTTTTACGGCGGAAACACTGGGGATGGCCCAGGCAGATCCGCTCTCGCGTTCGCAAACGCCACTGGCGCAGCAAGAAGTGATGTGGTGCGGGCATCCTGTCGCCATCGTGGTCGGCGAGACGGAGGCCATCGCTGAGGATGGAGCTGCCGTCGTGGACGTCGATTACGATCCGCTGCCTGTGGTCATTGATCCTGAGGCTGCCATGCGACCAGAGTCGCCTCTGGCTCGCTCTCGCAATGAGGTCCCGGTCGTGACCGGGGAAGGCGAGCACGCTCCTCAAGAGGGAACGGAGGCCGAAGCAGAGGAACGTTCGCACAATGTCAGTCAGACACCACCGCTGAAGATGGGTGATATCGAGGCTGGTCTGCTCGAGGCTGAGGTGGTCGTCGAATGCAGCTATCGCACCCACCCGGTCCATCAGTCCTATATGGAGCCCCAGTCTGTCACCATCGCGGCAAGCCCCTCGGGCCATCAACTGGTGATCTGGCCGAGCACCCAGGGTCTGTTCGATGTCCGTTCGGCGGTCGCCAGGACGCTCGCCATGTCTGATCGGCAGATCCGTGTCGAAGCGGTTCCCATCGGTGGGGGATTTGGCGGGAAAGAAGTCCTGATTGAACCGCTGGTAGCCGCAGTGGCATCCCGCCTGCACAAGCCAGTACGATTGGTCTACACCCGTCAGGAAGATCTCCTCGCTGGTAACCCGGCGCCACAAACGGTGATGACCGTCAAACTGGGCGCGAAGCGAGATGGCACGCTTACCGCTATCCAGGCCAGGATGATTCTTGACTCAGGAGCCTATCCCAATCCTCTTGCCGGTTTTAGCGGCTTCCATTTTGCTGGCATCTATCGCTGCCCCAATCTCGATATCCGTTGCGACGTGGTTCAGACCAACAAACCCGGTACCGGTGCCTATCGCGCACCTGCTGGCCCACAGGCCTACTTCGCACTGGAATCGACCGTTCAGGAACTCTGCCTGCGGCTTGGGATGGACCCGCTGCAGTTCCGCCAGATCAATGCCCTCAAAGAGGGTGATCCGAATATCAGGCATGGCCGCTGGTCACGTATCGGCCTGCTGGAGTGCCTCGAGCAGATCCAGCGCCATTCTTTGTGGAGAGAGCGCGAGCGGGCCAGGGGGGAAGTGCCAGCGGAACTGAAAGACTGGAAGATCGGAATAGGGGTCGCCGCTGGAGGCTGGCCGGGTGGAACGGAGCCCGCAGCTGCCCTCTGTCGGTTGGAGCAAGATGGGACAGTGACCGTTGTGGTGGGCAGTGTCGATGTTTCCGGCTCAGATGCTTCATTGGTGCTGATTGCGGCAGAGGAACTGAACCTTGATGCCTCAGCCGTGCACGTGACCCACGATAACACCGATTCTATGCCCTATAGCGGCCTCTCCGCCGGCAGCAAGACGACCTATACCGTGGGCGCAGCGGTGCAGGCGGCTGCGCGCGATGCACGCAGCCAGATCTTTGCGATAGCGGCTGATATGCTGGAAGCATCTACTGAGGACATGGAGCTTGGGGATGGGAAGGCAATGGTCAAGGGAGTGCCTGAGAAGTATGTCACGTTGCAACAGATCGCCGCACACTCGATGGGTTTTGGCGCGCTCTACGAACCGGTCTATGGTCGTGGTCGCTCGGCCAATCGCGCTTCCTCGCCCATGTTCGCCGCGCATCTGGCGAAAGTAGCGGTTGATCCAGAGACGGGTGAAGTCCGTGTCCTGGACTACGTTGCGGCACAGGATGTTGGTCGTGCCATTAATCTGGCAGAGGTTGAAGGCCAGATCCACGGTGGAGTGGTCCAGGGCATCGGTTGGGCGCTCTTGGAGGGGATGGCCTACGACGAGAACGGACAGTTGCTCACGGCCACACTGATGGACTATGCGTTACCACAGAGCCAGGATGTCCCTCCCATCACGCCACTGGTAGTAGAGGTACCGTCTGAGCTTGGCCCGTTCGGTGCCAGGGGTGTGGGCGAGCCACCCGTCGTCCCGGTGGCCGCAGCGATCGCCAATGCCATCAGGGATGCGGTTGGTGTGCGTATGACGCAGATCCCGATGACACCTGAGCGTGTCTTTGTCTCCCTGAGAGAATCCGAAGCCGCTTCACCCTCCCACCTGAACACATTCCCGTCCTCGCCCAGGAAGGAGGGCCAGTCTTCTTCGGTGGGGTCCAGGAAGAAATGGTCGGATTAGCAGGACCACCTCGCTCGCTCATCATGGAGAGGGACTGGGCACCGCCGGTATCCCGGAGTCGAAAATGCGCGAACTGTGTGCGGAAGCCGGGTTCAGCGTGGTACGACACGTGCCGAAGGAGAATCCCTTCAATATCCTCTACGAGGTCACGCCGTAGCAGCGCGATACCAGACCATGGGATACCTGTTCAGGATGGTGATGGGGTACAGGCATACCAATCCGTCTTTGGGGAAGTGGTGATGCAGATTGATGGCGTGCAGCGACAAGGAAGTAATGCAGCTGCGTGAAATGCTGGCAAAGAGGCAAAGCTCCCTGCGGTGACCACCGCAGGGATACTTCACCTCGGCGTTGGCACTCATATTGCCGGCGTGACATTCTGATTCACGTGGAACAGATTGCTCGGGTCGTACCTGGCTTTGATCTGTGCCAGTTGGGCGTAGTTGTCGCGGTACGCCGCCTTCACATTGTCCGCGCCCTCATCCATCATCATGTTGACATAGCCCCCACCCGCCGAATAGGGATGCAAGGCCATCCAGTAGTCCCTGGCCCACTGGATCATGCGCTCGTTGTTGGCCGGGTCAGGGTCGACACCGACGATCACCTCAGCGAAATTTGCGTCACGGAAGCTGAACGCAGTGTCGCTCGTGCTGGCGCGATGGACAGTGCCGTTGATCGGATAGAGGTGCATCGTCGAGTGCATCGTCGGCAGTTGCGCGCCATACTTCACCTGCAGATCGATCGCCTTCTCACTCAGGTCTTTGAAGAAGTCGGCCTTCCAGTACCACTGCAGGCCAGGTGGGTACAACGCGTCGAACAGGCTCTGCAGCACCGGCCACGGGATCGGCCCGGCGAAGTCCACTGCCGGCGGGCCGAAGGCACGAATTGGTTTGAATAGCTCATCGGCCTTGTCCAGCGCGCCGCTGTAGCACCACACGATCGCGCACATTTTCTGCAGGTGAAACTGCTCCGGGAAGGGCGGTGCGGGTGGCACCGTGATAAACGCGAACCAGCCGTTGATCTCCTCGGGAGCGTGCAGGATGAAGTCGCGCCAGAACTTCATCAAGTCTGCCGCCTGTTCGAGCGGCCAGAGCATCGGCCCGCCATAGACCGTGCTGATCGGGTGCAGCTGGTACAGAAATGAGGTGACGACGCCGAAGTTGCCGCCACCACCGCGGACTGCCCAGAACAGGTCGGCATGCTCCTGGGCACTGGCCGTGACAAAGCTGCCATCGGCGAGCACCATGTCGATGCCGAGCAGGTTGTCGATCGTCAGGCCCAGTGTACGCGAGAGGTAGCCGATGCCTCCGCCCAACGTCAGCCCACCGACACCGGTGGTCGAAACGAAGCCGCTGGGGGTGGCCAGCCCGAAGGGATGGGTGGCATGGTCTACCTCGCCCCAGGTGCAGCCGCCTTCCACACGAGCGGTGCGCGCGGACGGATCGACGCGAATCCCCTTCATGTCCGAGAGGTCGATCACCAGGCCAT
>DAOTTD010000080.1:0-3919 GCA_034438015.1 Ktedonobacteraceae bacterium
GTTTAACTGGTCGAATGTTGATAATTCTTCTGTGGAGGAGCTGCTGCTGCTTCGTGAGAGGTCAGGCTAAACGAGGGTTTTAAGACTGCTTGCTCATCGGGATATGTGCAGAGAGATCGCCAGCCTCATTCCAAAATGGGGAGTGCAAGGCTCAGGCGTGTACTTGATTGGGTTGTGTGTTCGATGGTGCCGATGCCGCCTTGCTGGATTACACGTTGCCCCTTCCGTGGAGCCAGCTCTTCCCACGAGGGGGGCTGCTATGCCAACCCTCCAGGGGAACTTCCCTCAATGAACTTGGCCTTGTAGACGCGCCACCTGGTGTCACTGATGCCAAGCGTCCTTTTCAGCGTGTTGAGCTCAAGCGGACTGAGGTCTTCTTCGGCTTCATAGCAGTGTCGACCGATCTCCTGCTCTTTCACATGACGCTTTTCGATAGTGCTCGGCCAGATCTCTGCAAGCCTCTCCAACGCGAGAAGCTCCTGCGTCAGCACCGCCTTCAGCTCTTCAAAGGTTTTCATGCCTTGCTCCTTGTCTGGGCGAGAATCCCCTCAAGGTCCTCGACCGAGAGGCTCTCTCTGTTCACACGATCCCCCTCTCTTGTGAAAAGAACCATCTGCTTCGGCCCCGTCGCGCCTGCCTCATCGTGGAAGAAGCGATACAGGATCTGCGCCACCCGCTGCGCAGCCTTCTCTGCCCGCTCTCCATGTTTCTTGATCCCGATAGCAACCAGCACCGGAGCCGTCGCATCTTTTGGCTCCAGCAGGTCCACATCCACGTCCTGTTCCTGCTTCAACTGCTGCTCCAGGGTTTTGAGATGCTCTTTTGTCTCTGAAAAGAACTCCAGCGTCATCGTCGTATCCATGCTTTTTTCCTGCGCTTTCTTCTCCATGCAACGACGGTCTCCATCGCATGCACGCTGTTTTGACGTATCTTACCTGAAGGAGGATGGGGATGCAAGAACGTTTCCATTGTGGTTCTCTCAAGGATCAAGGGCCGGAATCATTGGGCTGGTGGGGAGAAAGAGGGATGGGGGAGTGGAGGACGTGGTGGAACCTTGTGACTGTTCTGGGTGCCAGCCCCCGATGGTTCGTGGAACTCCGCTCTGGGAATGAGCCATTTCAAGCAAGGACGCATGAGGAGCGCGAAGCACCTCTGACAAAGAAGTCTGCCGCTGTAGAGGTAGCTCTAAGAGTGCGCCTGTTTGCTTATGGCCTATCGGTGCGAAATTGACGAAAAGATCAGTCGTACCATAGAACTGAGACTGAGCTTGCCCTGTTTCTCTTCTCACGCATGCAAAGCAGGTTTTTCTTCCTGTGGGAGATGCATCTCCCGACGCCGCAGAAGCGTTTCACATCGCTCAGTCTTTCCATACAAGAAGAGAGCTCTTCAAAGTGTATATGCCAGCCGTCTCGTGCCACTTCATGCGTACTATCAAGCACAGTTCTATGGTACGACTGATCTTTTCGTCAATTTCGCACCGATAGGCCATTGCCGCTCAGATTGAGGAGCAAAGCCGCCAGTTTCATCAGCTCACTTTTGAGCTTCCAGAGTTCGAGGAAGCCGAACTGGTCACGTCAGAGACCGATCAGGCCGCGCACATCAACACCAGTGACGACGCCCAGCAGAGCGCGAGGGCACCACCGCAGTCAGCGAGGCCACGCAGCCCTGCACGAGCGAGGGTGAGCCTGTCGCACAGCGACGATGACCAGCTGTATCGCGCACCTCAGAGTGATCGATAGCCCTCTCTGTCACCGTCGCCAGGCGCCAACCCGAGACCTCGCTCGCCGCCCTAGAGCGTTCGACGGAAGTCATCGTCGAGCACTCGTTATAGTTTTTCTTCACGTCGGAAGGCACTCACTAGCCTCTCAGGCTATTTTAGAGCAAGATGACGCTTAGCTCATAAAGCCAGGGAGCAGGAAATAGTAGAGTAGCCCGACGATAATCAACCAGCCTAGCAGCACCAGCGTCCAGCCCATATTGTGGCGAATTACCTGGCCTTCGTTGCGCACATATTTGCTGGTTGAGACGCCGACGCTGGCCGTCTGGGGCGCGACCGGTTTGCCGACTTCCGCACCAACCGAGTTCAGCGTTGGGAAAAGCAGCAGAGGGAAACCCAGCAGCTTGCCTACCTGAAACTGCACTAGACCAAAGAGGCTGTTGGCGGAAGTGTTGCTACCCGAAAGCGCCACGCCGATCCAGCCCAGGATCGGCGCGAGCAGGATAAACCAGGGCCCTACCTTCGAGAAGCCAGTGGCCAGCGACGCACCCATGCCCGAGTAGTTAAAGACGAAAGCCAGACCGAAGATAAAGACGCCAACCAGCAGCGCGCCCCACATCTGGCGGAGGGTCTCGCGGAAGACCCTGCCCAGCAGGGAAAAGCTCGGGCGGATAAACGCCAGCATGACCAACCAAGAAGCCAGGATGGAGGTTCCGCCAATGAACGGGGCGTAGGTGAATGCCACATTCGTGGATTTGTGGTTGATGGAAGAAGTGGCCAGGACCTTGAAGCTAAACCAACTCACCTTCGGCAACGGAGACCACGGGCCAGTCCACAGGACAACGACCACGATCAGGACCAGGAAAGGAAGGAAGGCGGCCCAAATAGAATGCCGCTCCGAGGACTCGCCAATGCTCGCGGTAGTTCGGGCTTGCTGCTCCTCTGCGTTGAGCACTTCGCCGCCATAGCCCAGCACCGTTTTGGGCCGCCAGACCTGCAACAACAGAAGCAGCACAGCAAAGCAGACCAGCGCGCCGGCGACATCCGGGAGGTAGGGTCCCAGGAATTGCGACACGGGCAACTGCCCCGCGATATAGGCCAGCGACCCCACCACAGCCAGCGGCCAGCCCTCGCGAAAGCCCTTCCAACCAGTGACTAGGTAGATGAGAATCCAGGGCGGCAGCAGCGCCAGCACAGCGACCACCCTGCCTACCGAAGCCGAGAGGGTCAACAATCCTAATCCGGTGACAGTAGACAGCGCGATAATCGGCGCTCCCAGCGCGCCGTAGGAGACCGGGGCGTTGTTGGCGATCGCCGCCACACGGATGGCATCCAGCTCAATGACGCCGAGCGCGACGAGGATCGGCGCGATCACGGCCCAGGGATAGCCGAAACCGACCAACCCTTCCAGCAGCGCGCCCAAGGCCCAGGCCAGCAGAATCGCTTGCACGCGTACATCCGCCGTGGCTTGCTTGACCAGCCAGTTTTTGAGGATATCGAAGAGACCGGTAAGCTTGAGGGTATTGAAGATAACCAATCCCCAGAAAGTGATCCAATCCACCGCCCAGACGCCGTTGGCACTGCCGATGAGATAGGCCTGAAGCCCCTGGCTCCCCGGCATGTGCCAGAAAATGATGGCGACGAGGAGAGTGAGAACGGACCCGATGAGCGTGGCCAGCCAGGCCGAGAAGCGAAACACGGCCAGCAACACCAGCAACACAATAATGGGGATGAGCGCGGCCAGCGTGGTCAGGCCAAGATTACTGAATGGGTCGAGTACCTGATTGAACATGCGTGAGGTTCCTCCTTGTTCGGGTGTCAATGACTCCAATGTCTACGACAAAAAGGTGTATTCCTCTTCCGCTTTTTACCACATGCACTATTTTACATTACGTACAATGTGAATTGCTATCCGCGCTTTCGTACTCCAGCCTACGAGTTGCGCCACGAGCTCTACTAAGTGTCTCTTGTGGCCTGAAGGAGCGTAGATTTTCAAAACTCGTGGTAGTTGGCCTGTCGGTGCGATTCTGACGAAAAAGTACTGTGTACCATAGAACTTGACGTTTAGACTACCCAAGTTTCGCCCAAAATAGCGGCAGGGTCATCTGACAGCAGACGAGCTTGCCAAAACCACAAGAAAGTGATGACTCTGATCTCATGAAAGACGTGAATTCCCTTACATGAGAAGGAGCATCACTATGA
>DAOTTD010000081.1:0-5925 GCA_034438015.1 Ktedonobacteraceae bacterium
CCGATGCAGAACAAACGACCATATCCGATGCACATAGGCCACCGCATCCCGGCGATCTGCCAGCCGTTGAGATGCCCAATGTGTTCGCAAATGAGGGCGAGAGTATCGGTGAGATCGCAACACATCAAGATGCATTTGAAGGCGTCAATGAGACAGGGATCACCGAGAGTCAGGGGAGGAGTGCGCAGGAGACCGCTTCGGAAATGCCCTCCAATATCACACCCATATCCAGAGGAAAAGCGCCCCGTATCACGGGCAAATTAGAGCAAGAAACGCAAGCGAGGCAGCCTGCACCGACCCCGAATATGAGCCACAAAAAAGGAGCCTATGCGCTCACAAAACAGGCTGCGGCAGAGGCGCTAGGTTGTCCCATCTCCGAGATCGAGCACGGCATTGCAGAAGGGGTGATCAAGCCATTTGCCAAAGATCCTGACAAAGTGTTGCGCTCCAGTCTGGAAGGATTCGTTCCGCGAAGACGGTCGCGCAAGACCGCAAAGATCTCGGCTGCCCCCAAGTAGAAAGGCGACATGGTGCCAGATCCGTTGAAAGCGGTCAGCCGGAGTGCAAGGGCCGGCCTGGCAATGGAAAGGCAGACCTCATAGTGCGTCGAAAAAGTGCGTAAGAAGCGAGCAAAGAAAGGAACCCTCGTATGAAATGGTTGGGCAAAAATCGACCCGACGAATTTGATCAACTGGTCGAACAACAAGATCAAGAGGTGATCCGTGACGGGAGTGTCTCTCCTTTCACGCTAGCCCAAATTCAGGCGTATGCAGAAGGGAGACCGGTTCCACACGTCAACGTGCATTCTCCCGAGATGGAGCGAGCCACCGCACGCTTGCTGCGGAAGGTTCGGCGGTTTCATGGGCATGCGGGTTCGGAAGAGGACGATGCGTGGTTTGATGGTGACGAGGAGGAAGAATAGATGAAAAACGTGTCTCTTGTGAACTGGCATCAGGTCCTGCGCGATTTGGAGCTCCATACGGCGATGATCGAGCATGGCTGGCGCTTCTGGCCTGCCAATGCAACGGAGAATGAAAAGAAGGCAGCGATCACGGAGTACCTGGACGGTGCGCAACCAACATGGTACCCGCCGGACTACGTGGAACCCCCGATCGATGCATCCGGCAAGCTGAAGGAAGAAGAGGGGCGCGTCAAGATGAGCAGTAGAGCACACATACGACACGACAGCAGAAAGGACAACAACGATCATGGGTTGGTTGAGCAAGGCAAAAGAGACGGCGGAAGAAATTGTTGATGCCGTCAAAGATTACAAACGGAGCAGCGATTTGGGTGCAGCTATCGGGAAAGAGGCGTATCAGCAGGGTCTTGAGCCGGGCGATGTGGAATGGTCTACCATCGAACGTATCGCACAAGAGAACAACCTGAATGTAGATAAGTATATCAATCGTGATATCGTCGCCGAATCCATCAAAGGAAGTTGGGAGAGCACCGCGTATCACGATGAGCAGCAAGCGCTTCCCTGGTGGCGGCGCGGCTGGTAGACAAGCAAGCACAGAAAGGACACCATCATGGGCATACTCAGTAAACTCTTTGGCGGTAACGATGACGAGCAGGCACAGCCGAAAGAGGCAGGGTTGTCGTACGAAGACACGCATCCCAACACTATGGGCTCTGAGCTCGATGCGGTCAACGAAGGGATGGTCGAGCGCCATCACAAGGCGAGACGGATTGTTGATGGTCATGAGTGGCCTTCATGGGACGAGATCGAGCAAGACGGCAAAGAGCTGAACCAGACGATCAATGATATGAGAGCGAAGGGGTATGGGCTAGACGTGCCAGGCATGGATGAGCCTGACCGACCGTGGCGGTTTTTCCGCAGCGGCAGGTAGAAAGGCAAGGAAATGGGACTCCTTGACGCGATCCGGGGAGCGTTTAGCCACGAACCCAGCCCGCAAGAGAAGGGGAGGATCTTCGCACAGGAGGCGGCGAAGAACGACAACTACAACATCAAAGCTGAGAGTCTTCATGGAGTCATAGAAGCGGAAGGACTAGATAATCAGTGGTCCGACTTTATGGATGGCGTTGTACATGAGCAGCATCGTCTCGCCACTCTTTCGGGGCGTGTTTGGTGTGAAGAGTGCAAAGGCTATTGCATGCTCCACGAGCACTAGCACAGATCGGAGAACACATCATGAGCGTTTTCAAGAAACTCACTGATGCCGTGGGCCTCACGACACCAGATTACACACCACAAGAGCAAGCCGAATACCTGGACGGTTTCCGCCGTGGTTGCCCATTGCTCGGGCAGCCGGAGTACCCGGTACACGAGAGTGCCGCCTACCGACGTGGGCTGCGCTATGGCGAGCGAGCGCACACTAAGGCAGGACGGCCACAGATCCAGTACGAGCCACCCATTGAGGAGTAAACACGCAATGAAGATGGCAACACTGGTGTACCGTGTAGTGCTGAGCACAAGAAGCTTTCGCTTGATCAATTGGTATTCACTCATCTTAGCCAGACGTGGCTATACTGCCACCTATCAACTTGACCGTGGATGGGTCTTGTACCCGATTCTGGTTGAGCCAATTGAGGAGTCAGAGCGCACGGGAACACACACTTGCTCCAATTGTGGTGCCGCACTCTATTGGCATGGAAGCATCTGGCTGTGCCGGAACTGTAACGGATAGTTTTTAGGGAAACCGCGTTTGCAGCAAAATTGAAAGGAACAAGTAGCATGATCGTGTTCCAACACAAGCAGCAACCCTGGCGCACTTTGAGCGGTGCCTACCAGCGCAAAGGATGGTTCTTTCATCACGTGCGTACCTTCGTCAATGGCCGTCAAACGGTCGTACGCTTGCCTCGTCATACATGGCGCGTCGGCATGTTGCCCATAGTCAACTATCATCTTGAGTCGGAAAGTGAGAGCGAATCATGATCAATGAGGAAAACATCTTGCACGAATACGAGAGTTGGAGTGTGGAAGGACTCCTGAAAACACGAGCGCATATCGAAGAGGCCCATGAGCGAGTAGCTCACCAGCTCCGCTATCATGAAGCGGAGTTGGCAGTGATTGCGCGTCTCCTGGCAGAGAAACAGGCGCTGATCAGCGAGGAGGCGAGGACTGGCCTGGCAAAAGTGAACCATCCGTTGAGACGTCTGTATGAGGGTGCTTGGGGACCGTTCGTCGCTGGCGACTATGCCATAGGTGACCAGATGACTGCGCCGTACTGCACTGGCGCAGTCATCTGGTCGTATCGCCAGCCATTGCACGGCCTGACGTATGTTGTCGATGATAGCACCGGCGGGCCGATAGAAGTACCGGCCCTTCAGGTACGCGCACGCTAGTAGTAGTTGTTAGTCGCTGGTAGAGCGTTAAGGCCGTTCTACCAGCCATTCACGAAGGGAAATTGCCCCAACATGAACACACAAAGTTTACCACCTGCCCCAGCTGGGCAGGCAGACGAGAACAAGCTGATCCACTTCTGGCCGTCAGAGCAATGTGCCTATTGCCGGCGCTTCACCAGTGTTGCGCTGCTCGATGTGGCTATCGAGCAATGGTTTGCGCCGGTCTGTCCCTTGCACGGCTATGCAAGCGCCTACACCAGCGCGCCCACGCCGCGCGAGGTCATAGACGGGCGCGCGAGCATTGAGCGCTTCGTGGTGTGGATGCATGCTGAGCAGGGCCGCGTTGTGCTGGTCTCACCCGTCGAGCCTGACCAGGTGCCAGGCTATCAGGTCAGCATAGACCCCTTCACCTTTGAGCCGCTTGCGTGGCATTGCCGGTATGAGTCGAGCGGCGGCGAGCGCAAGGATGTACACGTCATCTGGGAGACCGATGCGCATCAATTTTTCCTCTATGAGCAGGGCCAGCGGGTTCGCGAGCGCGAGCGCGAGGTGCTTTCATGAGTGCAGACAGTGTACCATCGGCAAGAAAGCCGTTCGACTACCAGGTACTTCACGTCACGCCTGCGCAGCGATGCAGGATCTGCGCGCGCAAGACGCACGTGGTGATAGTAGACACGGCCTTCGTGGGCATCGAGCCCGTGTGTCCGCTGCACGGCTATGCGCAAAGCTCCAACACAGACGAATCGACGGAAGAGCTTCAGATGCGCTACGAGAGCGTGAAGCGCTACGCGTTGTGGATGCATGCCGACATGGGGCGTATCGTCCTGGTGAGCCCGGTGACGGACCTGGGCAGCATTCCAGGCTATGAGTTAGAGCCCCTGACCGATTTTCAAGAAGTCGCCTTCTTCGTTACCCACGAAGACGAGAACGGCGTCCGACAGGATATGCACGTGGTCTGGTCGGAGTTAGACCATCAATTTTACCTGTACAGAGATGGCGCGCTGGTAGAGAAGCGCGCGATTGAGCAGGTGGCCTGACGCGCGCGTGCTGGATGGCGGTCAATGCAAGCGAGCATCTTCAGGGACCGTTCACCAGCGAGAAAGGCAGAGACATGCAGACACAAAGCACACCCAGCTAATACGGGACTGCACCTCGAACAGGTCAGTTTTGAGGACGCCGGTCTCTAGATGATATGCCGTTACACGTCTAAAATGTTTTCTCTGCTCAACCAGCAAAACAGGCAGAAAGGAATGGAACCATGAATCCATTTGTAGGTCTAGCCATCGTCGTAGTGATCGGCTATGTCATTCTTCATACATCAGGCAAAAAGAGCGAGAAGAAGTTTTGGCAGGAGTACTCATCGGAAAAAGATCCTCCTGCACATGGCTGGGTAGACAATCAACCATCCCCAAGTGCCTGGGCCTGGTGTGCCCTTATCGCCATCATTGGTGGGTTCATCATCGCCAAAACCAGCGGATTCTAGTGCGGTTAGAAGTCTTCCCTGTGTGGTCGCTCGCGTATGCCAATGTATCCGACGCATTTCACACACGAGCTGAGCAATCCGAGGATCGCAGACTGATTCTCCCACGTGCGATCCTCTTTCACTCAAGAGGTAATATCATGGATGAACAGCAAGCAAGAACCTACGGGCTCATCCAGGCCCATCTGGACGCCGCCGTCCCGCTCCTGATCCGCGAGCTGCTCGAAGAGGGCGGCCCGACGGAGTACCACTATCAGCGTGTGCGAGAGCACGGACGGTTCCTGGCGGAGCATGGAGAGGCGATTTTGTACCGAAAGCAGGGCAAGACATCGGAGGCGATGAACAAGCTGGTCGAAAGCGTCGCGGTCCTGGCCTTCTGTCCAGGGGGGATTCGCCTCTTTGGCTGTGAATTTGACGCCAGATGGATGAGCACTGGCGTAGAGCGAACCGAATAATAAGTTATCAATTTCCTCAAGGAAATTGATAACTTTGAGGAGACAGGCAGCATAGACGAGAAATCATGTAGTATGGAGCTGGCCGAGAATGTCGGCCAGCATTGTGAAAGGAGAGTAAGAGATGTGGCAACTCGAAGATAGCGAGCTCTGGCAATTGATCGTTGGACTCAGCAACATGATAGAGGACGAGAGAGGGTCCCTTGCTTCCGGTGACGAATCGGCGGCGACCAATATCGCACAGATGGAGCAATTGGCGCGCAAACTGGCACGCATTCATGACGCAGTTCAAAGAGAGAGAATGGTCGATGTACGGATCGTGAAAGAGGCGAAATGACATGGACGTGTGGACTGGCTCTACATCTAACATGGCGGGTACTGTTCCCAAGCATGAGTAAGCAAGAGAAGCTCTAAGCAGGCAGTACTGGAGAAGGAACCTGTAGAATAGAGCGGGCCTGCAAGAAAGAGGAAATAATCGTGAATGAGCAAGAGATGAGAGATCTCCTTTTAAAGACACAGGTCATTATCCAGCAATTGAGCGCTGCCTGCGCACCGCTGCAACATGGGTTGCAACACCAGGACTACGACATGCCGTATTCACGCGCGCATGTCATACTGCTCAAGGCAGAGCAGGACTTGCACGAGCTCAACGAACACTACCCGTTCAGTGCGCCAGGCGGAGAACCA
>DAOTTD010000082.1:0-49961 GCA_034438015.1 Ktedonobacteraceae bacterium
GTCTTTCTACCCAGGAGGGGTTCACGCGTGTCATCGGTCGAAACTCCACAGGTTGTACGCTCCACCGTCGCCGATTCGTGGCGCTGGATATGGCGCGACACATTGATGCGCATAGTTCCAATGGGAGTGGCACCTTTTGTCTATATCGCCATCTTTCACCTGCCATTGTCGTTCCTGGGCCTGACGCTCCACAATGTGTCACAGCAGATCGCGCTCGGCCTGGGTGTGGGCGTGCTGATGGCCGCCTTCGCCGCCTTCTACCGCATGTTCGTGGTGGGTCCCTGGTTTCGCTGGCCGACGCTTAACGATCACGTCGTGCAGGGCATCTTCTACCTGTTCATCAATGCGCCGGTGGAGGAGTTGTTCTTTCGCGGACTCGTGCTGGCGGCGGTGACGCAGTGGACGGGCTGGATCGGCTGGGGCTGGCTGGTCAGCACGGCGGCATATACGCTCTACCACCGGCTGGGCAAGTGGAGCTGGCGCAGCGTCGGCGGCGTCGGCCTCGCAGGCGTCGTTTTCAGCCTCGTCTACCTGCTACCAGCGGGTCCGTCCTCCCTACTGGCGGTGACGATTGTCCACGGTTTTACGACGAGCGGCTTCCTCAGTTGGGGCGACGAGGTGTTATACCGGCGTTGGAAGTACAGGCGAGCTCGCTTATAAGCTTCTACAGGTCCACGTCGATTCCCACGTTTAGCTCCCTTGCGCGCTTGTAGACGTGCAATGCCACAGCGACATCCTGCACGCCTACGCCTACTGATTTGAAGAGTGTCACTTCTGCTTCATCCTGGCGACCAGGCTGCGCGCCGGCGACCAGTTCGCCGAGCTCAATCCATGTCTCGGGACCGCGCCCCTCCTCCACTGCCTGTAACAGGTCTCCGGCCTCCTCCAGGGCCGCCGCACGCTGATCCACTACGACGCGGGCGTGCCTGATAGTCTCCACGTCGACCTCGCGCATGGCGGGAGTGAAGGCCCCGACGGCGTTGATGTGCGTACCGGCAGCAATCTCGCTCCAGTGGAAGAGCGGCTCAGTGGCGGTTGTGGCACAGGCGACCAGCGATGCACCTGCGAGTCCTTCACGAGCGGATTGAGCGCGCTGAATGGGCGGACAGCTAGCGCCCAGCAGCGTTCGCAGGGTCGCTACGAGCGTTCGATAGTGCTCCTCGTTGCGGTTGACGACACGTATCTCTTCCAGGGGACGCACCGTGTGAATAGCAAGCACCTGAGTAGGTGCTTGTGCGCCAGCGCCAAAAAGCGCTAAGATATTGGCACTACGCAGTGCAAGCATAGCGGTCGCCAGACCGGAGACGGCTCCGGTACGCATAGCAGTAAGCCAGGCACCATCCAGTATCGCAAGCGTTTTACCGGTCATTGAATCTAATAAAAGCACTGTTGCATGGCTGAGAGGCAGTTTGCGAGACGGATTATGTGGCATCACCGTTATAATCTTAAGGCTAAAAGCACTCTGGCCGATCGTTTGTAAGAGAGAAGGCATGATCAGCGCCACCCCCTCTTCAGAGAGGCTTACGGACAGGCGCTGCGGCATCTCTGCCTGACCATGATAGAGCGCAGCAAAAGCGCTGCGCATAACGCCGATCGCATCGGTCATCGTCAGACAGCGCTGTACATCGGCGCGGGAGAGAACGAGAGCCATACGGTACGCACCTTTACTTCTATATAATATACATGGTCTTGCTTACGTCCAGACTGCAAAGTCCTGCTAAAGGCCCTATCGTTACCTTCAAGGACCAGATTCGTCTAGCCAATAAAGTACGATTTTAAAAAGCAATTAGCAAGATGCGTCTTATATCTATGGAGGTCTAATTCTTTGAAAATTGTTGTTACCGGTGGAGCAGGCTTTATTGGCTCCCATCTTTGCGCCCGTCTCCTCAATGCAGGACATAAAGTGCTCTGCGTAGATAATCTTATTACAGGCTCTACAGAGAATATTGCCTCACTCCTCGACAATCCACACTTTACATTTATACAACACGACGTAACGCAACCATTTCACTGCGAAGCCGAAGCTATCTTTCACCTGGCGAGTCCCGCCAGTCCCGTGGGCTACATGGAGCACCCGATTGAGACGATTCTGGTCAACAGTCAGGGCACTTATCAGATGCTGGAGCTGGCACGCAAGCAGCACGCCCTGTTCCTGCTCTCCTCCACCTCTGAGATATACGGAGATCCCCAGGTGCATCCACAGACCGAAGATTACTGGGGAAACGTCAATTCGATCGGCCCGCGCGCGTGCTACGACGAGAGCAAACGCCTGGGCGAGACGTTGACGATGGAGTTCTACCGCCAATACCAGCTCAATGCGCGCATCGTGCGCATCTTTAATACCTATGGACCAAACAGCCAGGTAGATGATGGACGCATGATCCCGAATTTTATCACGCAGGCGCTAAAGAATGGGCCGCTCGTGATCTATGGCGATGGCAATAAAACACGCAGCATCTGTTATGTGAGCGATCTGGTGGAGGGTCTACTACTGGCGATGTTCACGCCCGAGACCGCCGGCGAGGTCTTCAATCTCGGCAACACCGAGGAGCATACGGTGTTGGGGTACGCGGAGACGATTATCCGCCTGTGTGAATCTTCATCTAGCATTCTATTTGATCAGAGCCGCATCGACGATCCCGAACGACGGCGGCCAGATATCTCCAAGGCACAACGCTTGCTTGGCTGGCAGATACGCGTTGATATGGAAGAGGGGTTGAAACGCACGATTGAATGGTTTAGCCGCAATATCAATCGGCTGTCTGCGGTCTCTTAGCGATTGAAGCAGAGAAGCGTTCTTTATGAGAATTATGTATCATGCTGATAGCAATGGCATAGCGCATCTTCCACAGGATACGCTACCGACAAAAATCGCCGCGATCGTGCGAGAGAATGCGGCAAATCTTGTTGGCCTCGGCGCGGGTATCTTCACGATCTTCTGTCTACTGGCGCTGCCGTCAGCAAACTACTGGAATATTCGCCTGCCGCTCTACCTCATGCTGGTCGTCTGGATACTGCTGCGCCCGCGCGTTGCCCTTTACCTGCTACCTATCGCGATACCCTGGGGTTCGCTGGACACGATCACACTGGCGGGCCTCAACCTGAACAGCGCCGATATTCTCGTCGGGCTGTTCGCTGTGAGCTGGCTATTGAGCTTTACCTTGCGCCCACTTCTGGCACGACAGAGGAGCGGGCCGCTCGATCGTGAGGCGGTCAATACCCCTCGTTACCTTGTATTTGCTATGCTCGCGCTGCTGCTGGCAATGACGCTCTCCCTTATTACCACACTCGGTTTTAGCCTGAGCCTCAAAGAGATCGTGAAGTGGCTGGAAGCTTTTGTGGTGCTCGTACTGGGGACGCAGTATCTGCGTACACGGCGCCAGATCTGGACGCTCATCATCATCGCATGCCTGGCCGCCCTTTCACAGGCGGTGCTGGGATACCTGCAATTCGCCCTGGGCCTGGGACCGGCCTCATTTATTCGCGACGCTGCTCTGCGCGTCTACGGCACCTTCGATCAGCCCAACCCGTACGCCGGCTATATCAATATGACCCTTACCATCGTCGTAGCGCTATTGCTGCTGGGAAGAGGCGTAGCGGTGCGCGTGCTGGCCGGATTTACAACGATCGTGCTGCTGGGAGCTGAGATACTCTCGCAGTCCAAGGGCGGCTACCTCGCGCTGGGCGTTGCGCTGCTGTTTATCATCATAGTCGGACTCGCGCGCCACCGTGTCCTGCTTTGCTGCATTATCATCACGGTGCTGGTCGTTGTCTCCTTCTATCTGGCGGGCCTGGTACCGGACCACCTTTTTGCGGCGCTATTACAGAGAGTCGGATTAGTGAACCTCTCCTTCACCTTCCCAACCAACGATAACTACGCCAACTCGGAGCGCCTGGCCCACTGGATCGCGGGCCTGCTTATGTTCCGTGATCACCCGCTGCTTGGCGTGGGAATTGGTAACTACGCCACCGCGTACCCTCGCTACGCGCAGGGCATCTTTGTCATTCCATTGGGACACGCGCATAATTATTATATCAACATGGCTGCCGAGGCCGGTATAGCTGGACTGATAGGACTATTGGCGTTCCTGACGGCGGTATTTGTAAGCGGAGGACGCGTCCTGCGTGTTATCAGCAAGAAGTATCGACAGGCAGCGGGGAGATTAGCACAGCCGCAACCAGGCATGCAGGTTGCAGAGGCGCGTACAATGCGGGAACGCTTACGCGAACTGATGAACGACCGGGCACTGGCTGCTGGCCTGCTGGCAGCACTGCTCTCTGTTTGTGTGCACAATGTAGTCGATGATTTATATGTACACAGTATGACAATCCTTTTTGCGTTACTCCTCGCCATGCTCATTCGTTTAGAGGCAGGAGTACCCAACAAAGGGGACAGTAGTAGCGCGTTCTAAGCGAACGACTATGTAGCGAGCAGTGGAGGACGTTTTGCTTACAGATAATATTCATGAAGATAGTGCGTCTTCTAGCGGGGGGCAGGTTCAGACAGGCAAGATAACACGCGAGCTTCTCCTGACATCTCAGAATGAACCAGAGATCACGCAGGAACAACTCGCATTAGGCAAACGTCTATTGAACTGGCGCACGCTCCTTCCGCTCGTCGTCGTCATCGTCGCAATCGTCATCTTTGCGCAACGCTCGAATATCAACCCGCAGAGAACCTGGGCCGCGATTCGCAGCGCGAACATGCTCCTCTTCCTGACGGGTTTCGCCGTTTACTACCTCTCGTTCGCGATCCGTGCGCTGCGCTGGCGGATCTTGCTAAAGAATGCAGGGTTTACGAAAGAGAATGGAGTGCGGCTGCCGGGCTTCTGGAAACTGGTAGAGATTATCTACATCTCCTTCTTCGCGAACTCGGTCGTGCCCGCCAAACTGGGCGATCTCTACCGCGCCTACCTGCTGCGCCAGGAGATAGGCGTCTCCACCACGCGCAGCTTCGGCACAGTTATCGCAGAGCGCCTGCTCGACCTGATCGTGCTGCTGCTCATGTTTATACCGGCGATCATCATCAGCCTGCATGATCACATGCCGATGGAGATTCGTGTCAGCCTGGAGATCTTGCTGGCTGTTGTTATTACGGGGATCGCGGGGCTGTTCGTGTTGCGCCTTGCCCGCGAGCCTATCGCAAAGCTCGTCCCACGCCGCTTCCGCGTATACTACTATCATTTTCAAGAAGGCACGCTCGGCTCGTTCCGCCGCCTACCAGTACTTACGGGCCTGACAATCGGCGTGTGGAGCTGTGAAGCGCTGCGTTTCTTCTTTGTTGCCGCCTCCCTCAACCTCATCGGGGGAAGCTTCATCCACATCCTCGCGGCGGCGGTAGTCGTCGGCCTGGGTGAGGCGCTACTGACGGCCATTCCCACGACGGGCGGGGGCGTCGGACTCGTCGAGGGCGGCATGGTTGCGATGATCGCGCTCTTCTATCAAGGAGCGAACGCGGTGAACCTGACGGCAGCCGCCATTCTGCTCGATCGCACCATCACATTACTCAGCCTCCTGGTCATCGGTTTTATCGTGTTCCTGATCGCCTTTGGCAAAAAGGCAGCCGGCAGAAAGCAGCAAATTTAGCGCTCAAATCAGCTTGACACAGAGATATGACTACACTATAATCTTGCTCGCAGGTCCACGCATACAATCCGACATATGCGCGAAAATTGGCCGTGAGAGGGGTGAATTCTGGTTGTCCGAAGTCAAGATAAGCGAAAACGAGTCCTTTGAAACTGCTTTAAAGCGCTTCAATCGCAAGACGCAGCAAGATGGCATCCTCGCGGAGGCGCGTCGGCGAGAATATTACGAGAAACCGAGCATGAAGCGCAAAAGAAAAGAGGGCGCTCGCAGACGCAAAACCGTTCGCAGAGGCTAGAATTCTCAGGGTACTCCAGTAGCGAGTACCCTGAAACCTTTATAATGAGGCCGCCTGTATAGTGAGGTCAGAATGCAAGAACATCCGCTTATAGAACTTTATATTACCGTTGCTGACGACCAGCAAAATACCACGATCGAGCGGTTGCTTAGCTCGGTCAACCTGGATGAGGTGGTCTTACGCACCTTACAGGCGGCCAGGATCGCGCAGCCGGTCATGCTTACACTGCTCATCACGGACGATGATGGCATACGCGAGATGAATACACAATATCGCCAACAGGATAAACCTACTGATGTTCTCTCATTTCCCCTGTTAGAGAAACCTCTAGTAGATGCTCCCGCCGACCAGTTATGGAGTACGCCGACAGGCGAAGAAACCGCGTCGACGCAGGAGACGCCGCCATTCGTGACACCACCCGGTATGGTCACAAACCTGGGCGATATTGTGATGTCATGGCCCACACTTGTCCAACAAGCAATGGAGGCGGGGCATAGCTCGCTCTACGAACTTCTCTATCTGCTTGCACATGGTGTGCTACACCTCGTAGGCTACGACGATCAGACCGAGGCAGGCTATCAGGCAATGGTTCATATCCAGGAAGCTGTTCTCAATGCAACGGGACAGAAGGCGTAGAACGTTATGGGTCAGCCACCGCTACCTCCAACCTTTCCTGGCGCGCCAGGAGCACCCAGGCAACCGCAAAGTGAGTGGCAGAAATTTATCGCAGGCTTTGGCTATGCCTTTAATGGACTGGGTTACGCACTGCGCACGCAGCGCAATGTCCGTGTCCATATAGCTATCGGGGCGCTGGCCGTTTTTATGGGCATCGTCTTCCACATCTCCGCCATCGAGTTTGCTATGATCTTCGTCGCCATCACCGGCGTCTTCGTTGCGGAGATGTTCAATACGGTCATCGAACTGTGTATCGACCTCTCCACCCCTGAATATAACCCGCTGGCAAAAATTGCGAAAGATGTGGCAGCCGGAGCCGTGCTGTTAAACGCGATCCTCGCCATTATCATCGGGATATTTGTCTTCGGCCCACACCTGTAGGGGCCTCGCCTTGCGCGGGCCCTGCTTCTGGGCAAGGGCGCGCATGGGGTAGCAGGGCCCGCGCAAGGCGAGGCCCCTACGACTTGACGCGCTCAACGTATTTGCCGGTGCGCGTATCGATGCGGATCTTATCGCCAGGATTGACGAACAGGGGAACGTTGACAACCGCGCCCGTCTCCAGGGTTGCCGGCTTGGTGACATTGTTCGCGGTATCGCCGCGCACACCGGGTTCGGCGCTCTCCACACGCAGTTCCAGGAAGTTCGGCATCTCGACGGCGACGATATTCTCGGTCTCGCTATCGACTAGCAGTTCGACGACATCGCCCTCTTTGAGGAATTTGACGGTATCCCCCAGCATCTCTTTGGCGAGCGGCTGCTGATCGTATGTCTCGTTATTCATGAAAACGTAGTCGTCGCCGTCAATGTACAGGAACTGCCAGTTCTGGTGCTCGACGCGAACCTCGTCGATCTCTTCGCCGGCGCGGAAACGCTGCTCTATCACGCGACCATTGCGCAGGTTCTTCAGATTTGTGCGTACGAATGCGCGCCAGTTCCCCGGACTGACGTGATGAAACTCGGTGATGGTGTAGAGATCATTATTAAAACGGATGACCATGCCGTTCCGAAAATCGGCTGTTGTTGAATTACCCAATGGAGTATTTCCTTTCACTACTTACTCATAACCACTACGGTATATTTTACGCTCGTTCTGCGATAAAGATGCTGGCAGGCAGGCCCAGCACAACGAGCACTACTTTCTTCACTATTTTCCAACCATGATCACGTAGGATTGTATGCCAGAGGCGGTCCTCGCTGGTCAGTGTTACCATAAGACCATCTGGCGTAAGGACGCGGCCAAACTCCTCGACGAGCGCCTGGTAAAGGTCCGCGTTGGTTTCAGGGGAGCCAACCTTCTTCCCAAAAGGGAGATTGCTCAAGATTCGCGTCACGCTCGCGTCATCGAGCGGCAACGAACGCGCATCCCAGGGCCGGATCGTCGCGACGATCCCCGCGGCGCGTGCATTACGTCGCGCCATGCCCACGGCCTCGTCCTCGCTATCGCCGCCTATTATTCTGTCAAATGGGGCCATCAGCCCGCGTTCCACGAGAATCGTTCCGGCCCCGCAGAGCGGATCGAGCACGATATCCTTTTCAGAGGGACGAGAGAGCAGGCTCATCGCCGCTGCGACCGTTGGTCGTAAGGATGCCGGGAGATGTTCGCGTTTGTACTCGCGGTGGCGCATGGTGGCGTCGCTCAGGCGCACACCCACGAGCAATTCGCTGCCGCTGAGCCAGAGCCAGACCTCGAGATCAGAGTCGTCTCTGACCTGGCGCAGCGCACGCGGCATGGCGCGCTGCAAGGCGTTAGACACGGCGCGTCCGGCGTCCACACGCCGGAAATCATGCGATCCAGACTTCTGACTGACGACCCGCCATGTCGTTGGCTGCTCGCCGCCATGAGCGCGGCGCCACAGCGCAAGCGCCTTCGGGATGTTGGCGTTCTGTGTCGCGCTATGAATGACGCGCAAGGCATCTGGTCCATGACCTAGACCCTGCACATGCGCCAGCGCGAAAAAGACATCCTCAACGGTCCGCAGCGCCAGCAGATCTTCGGGAGATGCTTTTGTACGAAACAAAGCGATGCCGCGCGCAAACTTGACTAGCTCGGCATCGGGAAACTGAGCGCGGATCTCACTAAACGCCACTGTTTCCAGTCCGGGCATAGTCATAACATAAAAAAGCTGCATTATAATCCTAAACAGGCCAGTCTGCCTTGACGATATAAAAAATTTGAGGCACGGGAGCTACCAGCGGGGAAACAGTAGAATTTCAACCCGTCGTCGTACCCTGGCGACCTCCAAATTGCAATGATAGCATAGACGGCATGAACTCGCAACATTTTGCACGCATCGGAGTGCGTTTCATTTGTTTGCACGAAGGGATCTCGCCAATCGACCGCTGTAGGGGAGCGGTTCACAAGCCCGTGGCGCTCCGCAGGCCGACGCGTGGGGGATGGCGATCGGCATGCGGGCTTGTGAACCGCTCCCCTACATGGGGGGAAAACGAGCATCGGGACAATGGCTCGTTCATCGCTATGAGCTTATCAAGCAAGAAGGCTGGCTACCGTCCTTGTATCCTCGGTAAACTTTGCCAGGCGCTTCTTCTTCAGGTTTTCGCGCAGTATCCAGGTGATATCGGGATCGTTCCAGGTGGCACTCTCGCGCATGAGCGCAAAGCCCTCTTCTGGTGCAACAACGGTGATAACGCTGAGCATATAGCCTAGAGCCTGGCGCAGCGCATAGAAGTCCTTACGCTTCCGCGCAGGCGGAGGAGCGGCGTGCACATGCTCAAGGGCGAGGCGCTGCAGTTGCAACGCGGTCGCCAGCACGGTGGGAATATAGAGCAGATGCTGCTCATCCATCGTGACGATAGCAGCGCACTGCTGGAAATAGCTCCCCTCGCGCGCCAGGGAGATGAGACGCTCACCTGTTTCTTCAGGGGCCGCGGTCAACAGATGTCGGTACGCGCTGGCAACGCCCCCGCGTATACGCAGATGGGAGCTGTCCGCGTAGCCATACAGTAAAGTAAACGTATCCTCCCGCCAGCTAGCTTCGACGGAGGCACAGGCTCCGGCGGCGATAATTCCGCAGAGTGTAACGAACTCTACAGGAGTACTGCTGGCACCTCCCTTGCGCTCGTTCGTAAAAAAGTAGTTGATGAGCGCTCTCACCGAAACGGAACGCTGAGTGACAACTGCGGCAAGGAGATAGGCCACGTCATTCGCCAGATCCAGGTTTACCCGCGCCCCCGACAGCCGACCGTTCTCACGCAAATAAAACTCCAGGGGCCGTTGATTGCCCGTTAAGGCTCTCTCTACCAGGGAGGATAGAGTATCATGCATGTCAGCACTTCCTTGCATCTATAATAAGGATAACCTCAGCAATACTACAGCGTCCATTTCGAAGATTATCTATATCTTCATCCATTTTATCACACACCCACAGTCCTCCACCTCCCTGACACCTCATTTTTAAGGTACCTTACATTGACGTTAACGTCAATCTTATGGTATACTATCATTGTAACTCCCTCTACCTGATACACTGAGTTATTTAGAAGACACAGGAATCTACCTAATGAGAAAGGAGAAAAGAGGTCTTATGATGGCCCCAAACGAACAGGCACGGGAGCTAAACTCACAAGCGCCATGCTATAGCATTGAGCAGGTAGCACAACGCACCGGCTTGACCAAACGCACACTGCGCTACTATGAAGAGGTTGGCCTGCTTCCCCCAACCGATCGCACCGGGGGAAACTACCGCCGCTATAGCGCAGAAGATATCAGGCTCCTGCAACAGATCAAAGAGCTGCGGGACCTGCTGGGATTTTCACTTAACGACATTCGCAAGCTCCTGGACGCGGAGAGCGAGCGTGGTCAGATCAAACGCGCTTACCGGCAAGAGACGGAGGGCAGCGCTAAGCTGGCCCAGTTAGATCGCGCCGATGAGTTGATTCGAGGGCAGATCAATCTCATCGAGCAGAAGCTCAACGGGCTGGAACAGATGCGTTCCTCACTCCTCGCCAGGCTGGCTCGCCACGAACAGACGCGTCAAGAGATACAGCACAAAAACACATAACGCACGCCCTCTAGATTGGATCATATACCTGCATGCAAAAATCACTATCTAATAAGGAGATAAATTTAGCAGTTACTCAACAGAGCATCGTACGGACAACCCCTTCGAGCGGCTTTCGCCGCGCCTTTATAGCGCTCCGCCACCGCAATTTTCGTCTCTTCTGGACCGGTCAACTCGTTTCACTTATCGGCACCTGGATGCAAACCACTGGACAGGCATGGCTGGTGCTGCAACTGACAAAGAGCGCCTGGGCGCTTGGACTTGTCGGCGCGCTGCAGTTCCTTCCGGTGACGTTCTTTGCGCTCTTCGGCGGCGTTCTAGCCGACCGCATACCGAAGCGCAGGGTCATCCTCTTCACCCAATCATTCTCGCTCGCTCAGGCCGCGGTGCTCTGGCTGCTCATCGCCACGGGCACGGTGCAGTTATGGCACATCTACGTTCTGGCAATCTTGCTGGGTCTGACAAACGCTGTCGATATGCCGACGCGGCAGGCGTTCGTGGTAGAGTTGGTCGGACGCGAGGATCTACCGAACGCGATCGCACTCAATTCATCTGTCTTTAACCTGGCACGTATCATCGGTCCCGGCCTGGGAGGACTCCTGATCGCCTGGCTTGGTATGTCGCCGCTCTTCCTGCTCAACGCACTGAGCTTCATTCCGGTGATTATAGGGTTGGCGATGATCGATGTCACACAACTGCATGCGTCAGTCAAACAGCGCATTGAGGCTAAGGTTAGCACGTTCCGCAGCATTCGCGAGGGTCTGGCTTATATCAAGATAACGCCTGCCGTATTCCTTGTGATCGTTGTGATCGGGATAGTCTCGCTCTTCGGCATCAACTTCAATGTCGTGCTGCCACTGTTCGCGACCGCCGTGCTGAACGCAGGACCGGAGGGCTTCGGCTTCCTCTCCGCCATGTTTGGTGTGGGTTCGCTGTTCGCTGCCTTGTGGCTGGCCTGGAGCAATCAGAAACCGAACATCCGCGAGATGCTGCTGGCCTCGATCCTGTTTGGCGTACTAGAGGCGCTCTTCGCCCTCTCGCACCTGTACGTGCTTTCACTTCTGCTGATCGCCGCTGTTGGCTTTACACAGATTACGTTCGCTGCGATAGCGAATACGTTGCTGCAGACCGTGACACCAGACCACCTGCGTGGTAGAGTTATGGGTGTTTATATGTTGGTTTTCAACGGAAGCATCCCTCTTGGCAATCTCTTTACCGGTGGTCTGGCACACCTGTTCGGCGCTCCTATCGCGCTGCTGGCAGGGGCGGCGCCGAGCCTGATCGCTGCAGTTGCCGGATGGACGTTCCGTGGTTCAGCGGAGAAGGATGTTGCAAAATCCCTCTACACAAAACAAGAGTAGCTGGCGCATTTATCCGCTCACCATTGCGGATCAGCAGCAGCACATCGAGATGAGCGAGCGGCTCCTCAGCAGTGTCCAGGCCGGTGATCCTGGCATTCTCTACTGGTCGCTCGCTGAGAGCACGGGCCTTGTCCTGGGCTTCTCGCAGAAGCATGATGTGCTGAACCAGGCCGAACTAGCTGCCCAGGCGCTCCCCATCTATCACCGACGGGCGGGCGGCACGGCTGTCCTGGTGGGTCCGCACCTGTTGAGCCTGGATGTGATACTACCAGCCGGACACCCTCTGATGCTCGCGGATATCGTGGAGTCGTATCGCTGGTTCGGTACGACGTGGGTGGCGGCGCTAGGGCGCCTGGGCGTGCAGACGCGTCTCGTTTCTCCCGCCGAGGCGCATGCTCAACAGGCATTGCGCAAGTTGCCCGAGACGCGGGACTACGAGCTGCTGATGAACCGCGCCTGTTACGGCACGCTCTCGCCATACGAGGTAGCTGTCGAGCAACGCAAGGTCGTAGGGCTGGCTATGATTCGCCGGCGCGCTGGCAGCCTTCTCCAGGCAGGCGTCTTGCTGCACTGGGATACCGGCACGCTGGCCCGGCTCCTCGGTCACACCGAAGAGGAACAGGAGCTGCTGCGCCTGGGATTGTTGCAGCGCGCGGTCGGGCTGGATACGCTGGCGGGCCGCAGTGTGGGCATAGAGGAAACAATCACTGCATTCGAGGTCAGTATGAAAGCCTGGGTAGGGGGACGGTTCACAAGCCCACGCATCGGCCTGGGGAGCGGCGCGGGCTTGTGAACCGCCTCCCTACCAGATTGGGGTCTGAGGCTGAGCAGCTTAATTGACCATTCCGATATTCTCATAATATACTGAAGCGCGCTCCTCGCGTACCGGTTTGCAGTGCTTCTTCCGATCCGTCGAAGGATACTGCATCTTACTCAACAAAGTTTAGATAGACCAATAGAGAGGTTTTTTATGGCAGATAGAAATGCACCCGGCGCACTCCCCGTCATCACCGAGCCCGATTTCGAGGCACTGGTTATCGGTGCCCACCCTGACGACGATGACTTTGGCGCGGCGGCGACCAGCGCATTGTGGACCAAACAGGGCAAGAAGGTCGTGTGGGCCGTGATGACCGATGGGACCGAAGGGAGCGAGGTTCCCAACATCGACGAGAACGAGTTCGCGATTACACGCGAACACGAGCAGCGCGCATCCTGCGAGGTGCTCGGAGTCAAGGCCGTCGAGTTCCTTCGCTTCCACGACGGACATCTTACCAATAACGAAGAGACGCGCAGGGCCGTGGTGCGCCTCATTCGCAAGTATCGCCCACGCGTTATCATCACCCATGATCCAACGCAGTATATCTTCGCGCTAGACCCGGACGAAAATCCGAACGATACCGCTTATATCAACCATCCAGACCATCGCGCAACCGGCAATATCGTGGTGGACGCTATCTTCCCCGCCGCTGGCAATCCGCGTTCCTATCGCGAACTCCTCGTCGAAGGTCTACAACCATACAAGGTCCACGAGATCTACTTCTTTGCTTCCGCACAATCAAACACCTACGTAGACATTAGCGAGACGATCGATTTGAAAGGGCAGGCCATTCTCTGTCACGCGACGCAGTTTGGTCCCGACGCGAAGATGATCGAACGCATGCACGAGTTCGGCGCGAGGATGGCAAAGGACGCGAAAGAAAAGAAGGGGCTAGATATACAGTACGCCGAGGCGTTCCGCCGCGTCAAGCTGTATGTGCCTCCCGCTCCAAAGGAAGAAGCGCCAACTGAGTAAGTAGGGCGCTCTGTCTTTCACCCACATTTTACCATTGGGTTTTGTGAAACGGCGAGAGAGACCAGGAAACCCCATTCGTGAGGGTGGGAATCCCCCGTCTTTTCAGCGGGGGAGGATGTCAATTAGGCATGACAACCGCTGCGAAGCCCGCCCAATACTTCATAAATGTGGCGCGTGCCATTGCCTGCATGTTTAAGCGGGAGGAGTCGGCCAGGTAGACATATTTACTGTCGCCGCCGCGCACAACCAGTAGATGGCCACCGGACCAGAGGGCGGGTGGGAAGCCTACGATGACGGGATGCCCCTTCATGGCAATGCTGATCACATCATCTAACGAAGGGTTATTTAGCCAGTATGTTTTGAAACCGAACTGGGCAACGGTGCGATCGATGCCGACGGGCTCAAGCAGCCCCAGATCTGGTGTGATCTCGTGCAGGCTCGCTTCGACTTTGAGAATATCGGCGATACGATAATTGTGTCCGTAGGAATTGATCACCTCTGTCATAGCTGCGCTGGAACATGTGGAGTAGGCCCACGTATTGTAGTCCTGCTGGGAGTTGTACTGCGCGGCATCCAGTTGAGGAAGACGTGTGAGCGCACCCGACGCGCCTGATAGACTGGCAAAGGGATTGGCCGCCGAGGAGTTCTTCGCAACCGTAGACGACGCGGGCGGCGATGCTGAGACGCCCACATCGGGCGGCATCATCGCACCTACGATCGTAGAATCGGGCAACAGCGATCTTAGTAACATGAGGCCCAGGACAAAAAGCGCGACCAGGATCAGGGTGAGACCCAACCAGGGAGCCTTATCTCCGACACGTGGCCTGAAGATACGCTCGATGTTGACCGCTGCCATGAGATTTGCCCACGGGCTGCGCTCGATCTCCCGCGTATTTGAGCGATACGCACGTCTCATTCCCGTCACCTGTCGAGACCTGGGCATAACAGGTTCCTCTGTACGCCGCGTACCAGGACGCAGAGGTGCGCGCACGCCAGTTCCTCCGCGTCCAGCGTATGATATATCACGCGGAATGGGCTCGGACGATCGGGGGGAAAGCCATAGGCCAGCAAAGATAAAAAGCAAGGCAATTGCGAGGATCGTGAGCAGGAGAATGATCATCAAGAACTCCAATCCAATCTCAAAATAATCTCACCGAGATCGTACCACATCCACAGACTCCGCGAGAGGGCGCAGGAGCAACTACGCCAGCGCTACTAAATATACCATTACATCTCAACATGATGCAACATTTACCTCACAAGTTGCATAAAGTCGTGTTCACCGACCTTTACCGGTCAGGGCACACCGGCTTACTCTGCTCAAGAGGAGAGAAGCAAAGATAGTATACCACGAAAAGACCGCGATTGGAATATATGTTCTACACCTTTAGCAGAGCGACGGCAAGAATCGTCCTGCCTCACAAAATGAGTTGCTGACCCCCTGACCAGTGACCCGGAGCTGCTATGCAGCGTCCTTAATAAAAGGGAAGAAGTGGCAGGTATAGATTGGCTTGCCTTTGTCCGCTAAGCAACAGAGCCCGAAAGAGATGCGTCAATCGGAGCTGGAAGCGCGAGGCGATATTGCTATGGACAGTCATCGGCCATCTACAAAGCAGGGAAGCGATCCAGGTTCGCCGGGAGCCAGACCTCGGCGAAACTTGAGACTGGGCCAGAGAGCAGCACAGGTCACCCTCGTATGCCTGCTGGGTGCAGGCTGTTTTCTCTCCCTTTTTCCTCTGGGACGGGCCATTACGCGCAGCGCCTTCGTGCTCCCGGCGCTGATTAGTGCTTCTGAACCCGCCCCGCTAGTGCTGGCTGGCGACTCTGTGCGCTTCAGGCGCCTCACGATTTCCTCTGCCAATGGCCCAGTCTTTCTGGACATCTACGAGCCGGCCACGCCCCCACCACCTATTCCCGGCGGGCGCGAGGCCATCATCAACGTCGTAGGCGTTGGCGATAACCGCAATGTAGCGCAGCTTATTAATCTTTCACAGTCTTTTGCGCGCGAGGGCATCGTCGTCGTCAATATCGGGACGCCAACGCTCTTCCAATACAAGGTCTCGGCACGCGACGGTGAGGCGGTGGTGCAAGCATTCGAGTTCCTGGAGCACTGGCCCGGCGTGAACCCGCGTCACATCGGCATCATCGCTTTCAGTGCCGGCGTTACGCTGGCCTGCGTGGGCGCAGCCGACCCGCGCATCCGTGACCGTGTGGCATTCCTCGCCATCCTTGGCGGCTATTTTGATGTGACCAGCCTTCTAGAGACCATTGGCAAGCGCGCTCAGGATGTCAGTGGCCATACACAGCCCTGGCAGCCTCAATCTACGCCTCTCTACGTGCTGTCCAGAACAGTGAGCAACCTTCTCTCGCCTACTGATAATCAGCTCCTGCAGAAGGCGTTCCCGCTGAGTAAAATCGGCCCCCCGCTAACCGCGCAGCAACAAGCCCGGCTTTCACCAGATGGCGCTGCGGTCTATCATCTATTGGAAGGCGATGA
Organism: Ktedonobacteraceae bacterium; assembly: GCA_034438015.1. GTDB lineage: Bacteria > Chloroflexota > Ktedonobacteria > Ktedonobacterales > Ktedonobacteraceae > JACDAE01. The sequence goes on from DAOTTD010000082.1 coordinate 16,226, forward strand.
GATCGGCAACGTAAGCCGCAATCTCGCCGAACTCTCGCCCCAGATGAAAGCGCTGCTCGTCCAGCTCTCACCGCTGTCGGTCATCGACCAGATTCGCGCTCCGATCCACTTGTTGCATGAGCGAGACGACACCATTATCCCGTTCTCCCAGTCTCAGGAGTTTGCAGCAGCGCTGACTCGCATCCATCACCCCTACGACTTTGCCGCCTACAGTATCTTCTCACACGTCGAGGTACAGTCGAATCTCGGCCTGGGGCAAGCACTGAGCGATGGCAGCAAGCTATTTCAGGCTCTCACCAGTATTCTACTGGTCGGTTCCTAAGCGTCGTAGCGGAGCAGAAAGCGAGGAACAACGATGCTGATCCTTTCCCTCTTCTGGTTGTTGCTCGGCCTGCTCATCGGCGCATTAGCGAACGCGGCGAAGCATGCTCGGTCTCGGTGTGCTGGGAGCTTTGCTCGGCGGCTGGCTGGGCACTCTGCTGCTCGGCACACTCTTTGCCACTGCTACTGCCATCTGGATCGCCGTCTTGAGCGTGGCACTGCTGCCCCGGCTGATTATGTGGTGCAACGCCTGGTTGCATATCAGGAGCACTGCCCCATAAGGGCCTGATCACGTCGAGGTCACACCCAGATGTGATAATATGGCTGTATCGTCCAGATTAGAGACTGTGTGGAAAGTGGTTTGAGACCGCTTGATAAGGGGACCGAGCAAAAACGAGATATATCCTGTCAAGTCGCTCTTTAAGCGGAGCGAAGCTACCTTTACACACAGCCTCTAAACAACAAGGGAGGCAGTATGTATATTTACTATGTTTTACGCGGAAATCAGGGAGAGCAACTCATCGAACGAGAAGGAGATCTGAGCGAAGAGTTGTACCCCGACCTTGACCTGCGCAACGGTCCAGACATTATCAGCCATCTCGTGCAGCAGCTTCGCGGCGAGGGCACACCCGGCGAATGGACCGAATGCGAACTCACGGATGACTTCTTCGACCGTGAAGATAGTTATATCAATTTCAATGGACGCTGGATCAGACGTGCAGATGCGCCCTGGCGCAAAGATAGGAATAACTGACATGCCTGTACTCGCGGGCTGGCTTACCGGCGAACAGGTTCCACAAGAAACTATCGAGCAGACACTCTCGGCGATGGGTGAAGTGCTCAGGCAACACGGGGGACAGCCTGCGCGCAGCGTACTACCTGGCGCGGGCATCATCGCGTTCTCCGACGACGGCCACGCCATGCAGCGCAACGACGATCCGCCTGTGCTCGACTGGGTCCCTGACCGTCGTACCCTGGTTTACCGGCGTCCACTTTCGGGAGCACACGTGCTCTATTACGTCGAGGACTGGCCTGCGCAGGGGAATCTCCTCTTCGCCAGTGAGATAAAAGCGCTCCTGGCGGTCGGCGTTCCCCGGCGTCTGCACAGCGCCGCCCTCGACGCTCTGCTGCGCTACGGCTTCATTCCGGCTCCCTGGACCGCGTTCAAAGATATTCGCGTCGTCCCGGCAGGCTCTATTCTCCGCTGGCAACGCGCCAAAACGGTTGTCAACGCATCGACCGACTACCACATAGATGAGCCGCTCTCACAGAACGACGCGCTCGACCAGCTTCACACGCACCTCAACGATGCAACCGCCGCCATGCTTCCTCCGCATGAGCAGTTCATCGCGCTAACAAAAGGAGATCACCTTTCCGCGCTCCCTTCATTGCTCGCCGCCCAACTCTCACCAGCACCATTTCCCATCGCAGCTCTCGACTATACGAAAGACAGGTCTCAGATCTGGAAGAGCGCCGAACGCATCGCCAGGACGTGCCAGCGACCATTCTTAGAGGTTATGGGCATCGATCAGCCGGAGTTCTGGACGGCGGCACTCGCGGGCCTTGAGGCTCCGAGCACTGATACAAGACCATTGCTCTTCCACCAGCTCCTGCACACTATAGCCCACGAGACTGGGGCGCGCGTGGCTATCAGCGGAGCAGGTGCTCGCATACTGGCCGGTAGCGCGGTACCAGCGCCAACTACAGGCACGTCAGACATGCTGACCTGGTACAGGCACACGCTCCTGGGTGAACAAGACAAGAGATCAGCACAGATATGGTCACGGGACATTGAGGAACTCCTGCAAAAGGAGGAGCGCTGGGAAGAGACCCCGCATGCGCGTAAACTGGCACGGCGGGCGGAACACTTCGCAGACAAACGCCAGGGCTGGTATTATCTTGACCTCCACTTGCGCCTGCCTGATCATGCAGTGAATCCGGTCCAGCAACTGGCAACGCAGGAATGCATGGTGGTGCGCTCCCCCTATCTCAATACACATGTGATGGATATGCTGACACGCCTCCCCTCGGATAATGACATAGCGAAGGAGCAGCTTCTGACACAACTTGCACGGCGCTACATCCCCGCAAGAACGAAGATGAGCGCGCTATCGCCACTGACTGCACCCCTGAATTCTCTATTGAATATTGAGGATTCTGCTTTGCTGCAACAGACCATCTCACCTGAAGCGCTGAGGGCAACGGGTATTTTTGAGCCAGGCGTTGTTGAAGAGTTGATGAAACAAGGAAACGGTGAAACTACGCGAGAACTACTGCTGGTATTTACGACACAGTTGCTGCTGCAGTTGTTTGGGATGGAGGTGTAGTCATAGCCATCGGGATCATCCTTCCTGACTCATCAGCACCTATGGCACCTTGCTTCGTCGATTGTTGAGCTTTTAACATCGTAGCCAGGTATCCTCAACGCGTCCTGTTGGTGGTCGATTGGCGCGCGTGCCTCACACGGGTGTCGAAGCCTTTGGGGCGAGTCAGCCATGTGCCTGTCCTCCTTTGTCGCACGTCGTAAGAAGACATTTCTCATTGAGAGATCCTCCTCTTCTCTTTGATCACACATTCGTCTGAGCTTTTGTGTGCACGGACTATGCCTGCTCCTGGGAATGCAGAGAAGCGTGGGAGCGGCATCTCCTCCGTTTCCACCTGTTCGAAACCGGCGTCCTTGACGAGGGCAGCCAGATCTTGAATGCTGCTCCCCCCGGCGTGAAATCGCGCAGCCTGGCCCTGGCGTTCCTGCTTGCGCTTGAAATCGGCAATGACCAGGCGCCCCCCTGGTTTGAGCACACGGGCGATTTCAGAGAGTCCCTGACGTTTGAGACCAGCAGGCAAATGATGCATCATCAAGGTAGAGAGCACCACATCGAACGTCTGATCGGGGAAGGTGAGATGCTCGATCATCCCGATCTGAAAATCGATGGGCAAGTTGCGCCGAGCAGCTTTCGAGCGGGCACGGGCGATCTGCTGGGTCCCCGGGTCAACGCCTGCGACGCGGCCCGCTCTGCCAACGCGGCTCTGGACTTCAATCGCCAGTGTTCCCGTGCCGCAGCCCACATCCAGCACTTGCTCTCCGGGTTGAATGCGGGCCAGGGTGGCAGTCCTCTGCCTGAGCTCCCGCAACTGGCCACGGAACAAGAAGGTGTCGCAGAACCATCCCGTCAGGTCGTAGCGCCAGCCCCCGCTCCCGATCAGCCCTTTTGTCTCTTTGGCCGATGCCTTGCCCGCAGAGCTGTGGCGGTGACGTGCGAACGAATGCATAGATCTTGCTCCTTTCAGAGAAAACCTCTCTTGTGTAAGAGTGTGTGTTGACTCACGCTGCGCGTGGTGAATGAAATGCACAGACAACTCATCGCATGCGGTGGCACTTTCCGCCTCATGGATGGTTCAGATCTGTCTGTTGACAAGACGACCAGGTTGAGACATACTATCTCAGATGGACTCTCGTAGTCTTTTTCTCAGTGTAGTCGGACGAGCGCAGAGAGACAAGGATCAATCAGGAAAATGCGTCTCAGATGAGACAAGGAGCGCAAAATGACTCAACCGGTGAGCAATTTACGCGTGAGACGCATGCAGAAACTGCTGCGGGAGGCGTTAATTGATTTGATCGAGGAGCGGGGATTCGAGGCGCTCACCATCGGCGAATTGACCTCGCGCGCGATGGTGAGCCGAGCCGCGTTCTATCGCAATTATCAGGATAAATACGACCTGGTGGAGCAGATCTTTGAGGAAGCCATGAGCGCCTTGTTGAACGCAGTCGGAGATCTGGGGCGAGAACATCCTCCGGAGATCTGGGTGAGGTTCTTCGAGCATATCGCGCAATACGAACGGCTCTATCGAGCGCTGCTTGGCAGAAAGGGAAGCCCCTGGTTTGTGAGGAAGATGCGTGCGTCTCTTTCTGGCCTGGTCAAAGAGCGTGGGCACCTTCCTCACGGACCGGACGCGAGCACTCGCCCCATCCACACCTTCTCAGATGAGTTCGTGCCAGACCTCGTGTCCACGATGTTTGTTGAAGCCATCACCTGGTGGCTTGAGCAGGGAAGACCCTACACTCCTAAAGAGATCGCCACGCGCAGCGCCCTGCTTGCCTCTGCACTCTTCAAGGAAGCGAGCACCTGGCAATGATCGCTTACATTACCTCTGCGCGATGCTCTGCTCTTCGTGTTGGTGGCGCAGGACTTTCTTGTCGAATTTGCCGACACTGGTCTTGGGGATGGCGTCGATGAAGACTACGCCGTCGGGAAGCCACCATTTGGCGATCTGGGGGCGCAGGTAGTCAAGGATCTCTTCGTCGGTGATCTGGCCGACGAAATCGGGCCTGGGTACGACGTAGGCCAGAGGACGTTCGGACCAGGTGGGATGCGGGACGCCGATGACGCATGCCTCCAATACTTTGGGATGGCCCATGATCAGGCCCTCGACCTCGACGGAGGAGATCCATTCGCCGCCCGATTTGACGAGGTCTTTTGTGCGGTCGACGAGCTGGATGATGCCCTCACTATCGACGACGGCCACATCGCCCGTGCGCAGCCACCCTTCGGCGAACTTCGCACTGGACTCGGTGTCGTTGTAGTAGGCGCGCGCGACCCAGGGTCCGCGCACTTGCAGTTCGCCGAAGCTCTGGTTATCCCAGGGCACCTCCTCCCCGGTCTCGATATTGACGACGCGGAAATCAACACCGGGCAGCATCGTGCCCTGCCTGGCTTTGATGCGGAACTGTTCTTCCTCTGGGAGATCTTGCTGATAGCTGCGCAGTCGGCAGATGGAGCCCAGCGGCGACGTTTCGGTCATGCCCCAGGCGTGAACAATGTTGATATTCTTGCGGTAGAGTCCTTCAATCAGGGCACGCGGGACGGCGGAACCGCCGCAGAAAATGGCGCGCAGAGCAGAGAGATCAAACTGTTCTCTATCGAGCAGGTGCAACAGGCCAATCCACACAGTCGGCACTCCACACGCGACGGTGACGCGCTCTTTTTCCATCAAGGAGGCGATGCGCATGGGGTCCATGAAGCGTCCAGGCAGCACGAGCTTCGAGCCCATCATGACCGCTGCGTGTGCGAAGCCCCAGGCGTTGGCGTGGAACATGGGCACGACGGGCAGCGTAACATCGACTTCGGAGAGCGCGGGACCGTTAGCAAGTCCGACGCCTGTGGAGTGCAGGTAGACTGAGCGGTGACTGTAGATGACGCCCTTGGGATTGCCCGTGGTGCCGGAGGTGTAGCACATGGCCGCCGCTGCGTTTTCGTCCAGCTCGGGCCACTCATAAGTCGTGGGATGCCCTGCGATAAAGGTCTCATAATCGACGGATGGTTGCAGTTTATCGCTGGCATACGGCGCCTCGCCCATGATGACAAACTGCTTGACAGACGGGATCTGGCCCGCAACCTTCTCTAGCACGGGCACGAGGTCGCCGTCTACAAAGATGATCTTGTCCGCCGCGTCGTTGATGATGTAGGCAAGCTGATCGGGGAAGAGACGAATGTTGAGCGTGTGCAGGACGGTCCCCATGCAAGGCGCGGCAAAGTAGAGCTCAAGGTGTCGATAGGTATTCCAGCCAAACGTTGCGACGCGATCGCCGTCCTCTACCCCAAACTGGTGTAGCGCATGGGCGAGCTGCTGCACTCGCTTGCTCCAATCGCCATATGTATAGCGATGCGGCTCGCCCTCGGTCTGGGTTACGACCTCTTTACGAAAAAAGAGAAGCGCAGCACGATTGAAGGCATGCTGTAACGTCAACGGGTAGTTCATCATTAAACCTTGCATCTCGACCTCCTCGGTGAAGCTGAATAGATAAAACAGGCAGACGTGGATCGAGTAAATTCTCGTATGATTATACATTACCTTCAACCCCAAATGATCGGTTCGGGGACACATCAGTGATCTACGCCTTCGATCTCTGATGCAGCGGTGGCGTCGCCGTGTTGCGCGGCCCAGCGCAGTGCTTCGGCTGCCAGGTAGAGCGATCCGGTGATGCAGACCAGGTCGTCGCGGTCAGCCAGGTCGAGCGCGAGTTCTATCGCCTGCGCGCTCTCTTCCGCTACCTCTACGCGCACGGCGGGAGCGTACTCAGCAAAGGCGGCTTGCAGCGTCTCAATCGAGGCGGCGCGCGGACTCTTCATATGCGTCAGGATCACGCTATCGATGCCGGCGAGTTCCTTGACGACGCCGGCTATATCCTTGTCCCTCTGTACGTTCAAGACGAAGATCAGGCGGTGCATGGCAAACGAGGAACGGAGCGCCTGCAGCAACTTCTGCATCGAATCAGCGTTGTGCGCTCCATCCACGACGATGGTTGGATGGTGGCCGACGACCTGTATGCGGGCAGGCCAGTGGACCGTGCGCAGTCCCTCTCGTAAGGCTTGCTCGTCCCAGGCAACGCCCCGCTCGCCCAACATGGCGAGCGTCGCCACCGCTGCGGTAGCGTTTTCGAGCTGGTGCTGCCCCGCCAGCCCGACGACGAGATTTTCGTAGACATGCTGCGGCGTCCAGATTGTGCAGCGTTGCTCCCCTGGTCGCCCGGTACTGCGTTCTTCAAGGCGATAGTAGTATTCCGGCGGTGGCAAGCGCCCGGCATCGACTTCCTGCTGGGCGGGATCGTCTCCCCTGGCGGCGACGCGGACCATGCGCGCCTGCCGTTGCTGTGCGATGGCGGCGATGGCGAGTAGCGCTTCGGGAGCTTGCGCGGAGGTGACGAGGATGCCGGCGGGCTTGATGATGCCGGCCTTCTCGGTAGCTATCTTGCTCAATGTATCGCCGAGGATATGCATGTGGTCGAAGCTGATGGAGGTGATGACGGAGACCAGCGGCTGCAGGATGTTGGTGGCATCCAGCCGTCCGCCGATGCCGACCTCTACCACCGCGTGCTGCACGCGTTGACGTTGAAAGTAGAGGAACGCTAGCGCCGTGCCGATCTCGTAGGTGATGAACGGACCAAACTCGGCGCGCGCCTGGATCTCCTGTACGGCGGCGGCGATCTCAGGTACCAGCGCGGCCACCTCCTCCTCGCGGATGAGCCGCCCGTTGACGCGCATACGCTCGCGAAAGGTGTGCAGGTCCGGCTGCGTGTACAACCCCGTGCGCAGGCCCGCGTGACGCAGCACGTTCTCTAGCAGGGCGGCGGTCGATCCCTTGCCCTTTGTGCCTGCGATCAATGTGCTACCGTATTGCTGCTGCGGATTGCCCAGGCGGGCCAGGAGAGCACCGATGCGCGGCAGGTTTTCGTCGCGGTCGCGGGTGTACGAGCTGCCGCGTTCAAAGTCACTGAAACCATAGATATAAGCAAGCGCTTCCTGGTAATTCACAGCCTTCTCTCAACTTACGCGTTTTTTGTCAATGTGAACGTCCCACGTACGATCGCATCGCTCATCTTCACGACGCGCATCATCTCGTGAACATCGTGCACGCGGACGATATCCGCTCCCTGCGCGATCCCCAGGGCGACGGAGGCCGCCGTCCCTTCCAGGCGCTCGGAGGCTGGCAACCCACCAAGCACTAGACCGATGGTCGACTTGCGCGATGTGCCCAATAAGATCGGGCGTCCGAGCGCGCGTAGTTCACCCAGACGCTGCAAAAGAGTCAAGTTCTCTGCGGGCGTAGTGCCAAAGCCGATGCCAGGATCGATGATGATATGCTCCCACGCAATGCCGGATGCCAGCGCCAGGTCGATACTGCCGGCCAGGAAACGTACGACATCGCTGACGATCTCTCGCCTCTGATAGCCGCGCATGTTTGCCATCAAGATCACCGGAACGCCATGCTCGCTGACGACGCCCGCCATCGCGGGATCGCGCCGCAACGCCCAGATATCGTTCACCATGCTGGCACCTGCTTTGAGCGCACGACTGGCAACCTCTGCTTTATATGTATCGATTGAGATGATTATCTCAGGCGGCAACGCTTCACGCAGCGCCTGGAGAACCGGGATGACGCGCGCCAGTTCCAGTTCTGCGGAGATGGCAGGCGCCTGGGGACGGGTTGACTCGCCCCCCACATCGATCATGGTTGCGCCTTCCGCGACGAATTTCTTTGCCAGCACGATGGTTCGCTGGACCAGTTCGTCTTCGGTGAGCGTGTCGCGCGCCAGCCCGTCGCCTGAGAACGAGTCGGGTGTCACGTTGGCGATCCCCATAACATACGTTTGCTGGCCCCACACGAGCTGATGGCGCGACCAGGCGGTCGGCGGAAGAAGAGCGGGCATGGCTGTCTATTCCTCTATTCTCTATAAAAGCGGTCTGAATATTCTGCGCGCCTGAACGGCTCTACGTCGGTTCAGTATCAGATATTTAGAGCCCCCCCGTCAAGTAGGGGCCTGCCTTGCGCGCAAGACAGGCCCCTACTTGATGAATGCCACCCGTGATATATAATGTTAGTGTTAAAGGTAACAGGAGTCTGGAGCGGCGCGCTACCTTGCTTCCATTTATTTCAAGCCGCGCATAACATGCTCCGTAACACTCGAAAGCAGTAGAAGGAGTTTCTTTCATGGCAGTATTAGAAACAGCGAAGGTTGCGCTGCATGTCAATGGCGATGACGCTTACGCCTATGTGGCACAGCCCGACGACGACGCAACACACCCCGGCATCGTCCTGATCCAGGAATGGTGGGGCGTCGAACCGCATATCTATGACCTCGCACACAAACTAGCGGCAGAGGGCTTCGTAGTCGCGGTCCCCGATCTCTATCACGGCAAGATCGCCACCGAGCCCAACGACGCCATGCGCACGATGATGCTGGTCCGGGGCAATGTCGATAAGGCCGCCAAAGAGATCATCGGCGCGCTAGAGACGGTAAAAGCGATGCCGAACGTCGATCCCAAGCGGCTCGGCCTGATCGGCTTCTGCATGGGCGGTTTTCTGGCTTACACCGTCGCTTCGCGCTACGCAGACCTGGGAGCAGTGGTGCCCTTCTACGGCGCGGGCTACGATCCCTCGCCCGAGGATGTTGCGAAGGTCAATGCCCCGGTGTTCGCCGTCTATGGCAGCCAGGATGATAGCGTTCCACCCGAGCAGATCGAGAAGATTGAGCAACTATACAAGCAGCAGGGCAAAGAGATCACCGTGAAGGTCTACGACGCGGGCCACGCCTTTATCAACCCCATGCACGGCATGGGCAACGAGCAGGCCGCCTCCGAAGCATGGCCGCTGGCCGTCAACTTCCTGAAAGAGCATCTGCGCTAGGCATAGTACATAATTATTGGGATGTAGCGTTCAACACGCTCATCCCTTTTCCAGACGAAGCGGTAGGAAGCAGGCAGGCAGATGCATACACACGAGTCGGCTCCCTCCCTGACCTTCCTGAAGAGTGCAACGGGCCACCTGTGCCTTCCAGGCAAGGCTATCGGCCTACGTTCGCCGTACCCTTTGAACTCTGGTCTAGTGGTGGGATCACTCCAGAAAGTTGATGAGTTGAGAGAACTTTTTCATGAGGCACATCTCTGCATGAATTTAGAGAAGTAACTCGACAGAACTATCCAAACAGTAAAAGCTACAAAGATGGTTGCTTGTGCTGTAAGTCCTGCAAGTAGAAACCCAGCAATCGATTTTTATATTAGGTTTTTTGTATACGCCGTTGCTAACTGAGATATTAATTGTTTTAATTGGCGTATATCACCATCCCAAGATGCAACTATCTCTGCTACCTTGTAGTGGATGGAGGAAGCATCTGGTCTATCAAGAAGTTTGAGAATATCTCCTTTCATACGCCATGCATCTGCATTACGAACGTCGAGATTAATAGATGCCTTGAAGGCCGCAAGAGCTTCTTCATAAGAATGGAAATTGAAAAGGATATACCCCTTTTCATAATAGGATCTAGCATTGAGGGTGTATGCCTTGTTATATATAGCCAGTGCATCTTCATAGCGCTTGAGCTTGTAAAATAGGCTCCCGAGTCTGTTGTAGGCTTCTTGGATACTATCACAGCACTTTTCAAACTCTATAAAACGTTGATAGCTCGAAATCAAATTTTCATAATGGTCTGAGCTTATCACAGAAATTTTCATAGTATAATAAACATTGTCGCTAGTATCTATAAAATCAATAGATTTTTCATATGCTGCAAGAGCTTCTTTATATCGTTTTAAATCAAAGAAGATATCACCGTACATGCAATAAGCGTGGCTTGTGGGATTAATCGAGATAGATTTTTCAATAGATTTTAGTGCTTCTTCAAGTTTAAAAAGTTTAAAAAGTAAAAAACTTCTCTGAAAGTGCAAGTCATAATCATTTGGCATGAAGGGGATTAAATGTGTATAAGCAATCAAAGCTTCTTCATGCCTCCCCATATACTTGAGAGTTGAAGCTATATTTTTGTAATCATTAATGTTGCTAGAATTAATTTGGATAGCTTGCTTACAAGCTGCAAATACCTCTTCATACCGTTCGAGTTCTAGTAGCATATATCCCTTTGCAACACAGGCTTTGTCATTACGAGGATTGAGCTTCAAGACTTGATTATAAACAGCAAGAGCCTCTTGAAATTGACCGAGTTCACATAGGATATTCCCGGCTTCATAGTAATAAGTCTCAGCTTTATTAGGAGCAATTTTTATGACTTGCTCATAGATAGTGAGTGCATTCTTGACGCATCCAAGTTTCAGAAGTGAGAGCCCTTTTCCATGATATGCTCTAGTATTGTTAGAATCAAGCTTAAGAATTTGTTCACAAGCACATAATGTTCTTTCGTATTGTTCAGCTTTATAATGACTGATAGCCTCTTCAAGCCACTGCTCTTTAGTTTTCCTAAAGAAGCCAATTTCCCCAGTTTTAAATAGTGCTATAAAGCAGTTTAAGTGACCGTAACTTTCTTCCTGATCCGGATAAAATACAACATTCCACTCACTTATGATATGACACTTTTCTTCTTCTGATAACTCTATTTCTTCGATTTCATATGTACAAAAGCTACCCTTGTGCTCCACTACATAAGGCCAGGCAACATCCATAATATACTTTTTAACCCGATTAAGAATCTCTCGCTCTTTTTCCATCATTGCTATTTCATCACTTCCTAAAATCTGTCTCCGACGGTGTGGTTCTTCTTAAGAACCACTGATTTCAATTTCTTTATATAATAGTATTTTTAACTTTGAGAAAAAGAGACGAGACTAATGTATCTCATTCAACACAGCAAGTTCTTCAGCGAAGTTATTGTGTTTTTTTGGCAATGTACAACCCCTTAGTGATATTAGGTTTTAATACTTTCAAGGCTTAAGACAGAAGAAAAGGACTTTTGTGTTATTTGACGATCGAGCGCTGCTTCGCCTGCATGTCGAGGCGGTCTGGGATGTAACTCTTTCATCGCTAATGCAAAACGACGTAGACCTATCCACAAGTGGAAAGCTGCCACCGTGGTTGCTTTATGTCGCGCAGATGGCACACGAACGCGTGTGTATCTGGCGTCCAGACGTGGATGAAGCGGCTCGCCAGGCGCTGTTGCAACAGGTAGAGCGGGCCTTCACTCTCTCCACAGGGGAGGCGCAGGCACGGGGTATCGAGCGGGAGATTGCTTTCAAGTTTACAGAACAACCGGCGATGGACATGGAACGGGCACAGCGGCTAGCGCAGCCGATTACTCCTGATAAGCATGCGCAGGTTGAGAGCTTCGAGCCAGAAGCGGCGGAGTATTACTTTGCACCGGAGCGCCGACCACTCTATGGAGTTAGCATGGAGGGGCGTCTGCTCAGCATAGCACATAGCTCACGGCGCACAGTTGAGGCATGCGAGCTGGGGCTCGACACCCTGCCAGAGGCACGCAAGCGTGGATACGCCCTCGCCGCTTCCATGCTATGGACGCGCGCTATAATAGAAGAGGGGCTCGTTCCATTCTACAGAGTACTGGCCGATAACCCAGCTTCGCTGGCACTGGCACACAAAGCCGGATACGCGCCTTTGCGCAAGGGGCCAGTTTCACAAGAACGTAAAAAGACGGCACGCCCACATGAAAAAAATGGGCCGCTCCCCCGTTTAAATTTATACAAGCAGAAACTGTTTTAGTGATAAAAAATGCACCGTGAAGGATGTAGAAAATAACATGTAGGTTGTCTTCTTGAACCGTCTGGGAGGCCGCTATGGCTCAGAGTGAAATTGCCCAACTCCGCCAGAGAATTACGGAAGAGTACGAAGCTATGAAACGAGGCCTGACTGGCCTTGCCTCGGGTTCGGCAAAACACGCGTTTATCGCCGCCCGTATGCAGCACGTCGACGATTATTACGGCCAGCTCGCACAGCATATTGGAGCGCAGGAGGCGACGCAAGCGGTCTGCGAACTGTATATTGAGGTCATAGGATAACGATGGCGGGAAGCTCCGCCTTTCTCGCGCAGAGCTCCCCGTTAAGCGCTACAGCCCGATCTGATCGGCCTTCTGAATAGTGTTGCGCACGCTTCTCACGATGGCAACATCCACCATCTTGCCCTCGAACGCCACGGCACCCACTCCCTTCGACTGCGCCTCGGTATAGGCGGCATCGAGCCTGCGAGCGTAGTCTATCTCCTCCTGGGTCGGTGAGAAGATCTCGTTGGCGATCGCGATCTGGTTGGGATGGATGGCCCATTTTCCCGCGAAGCCCAGGATGCGGGCGTGAGTGGCCTCGCGACGGTAGCCTGCGGGATTCTTGAAATCGGCATACGCGCCGTCGATGGCATCGATATGCGCAAGATGGGCGGCGATCGCGATGCGGTTGCGCACGTAGTACCAGGGATCGCCAGGGTAGCCGTCCACTTGTCCCTCGATGACCCGGCTATCCATCCCCTGTGACGCGCTATAGTCACCGGGGCCGAAGATCAACGCCTCTAAACGCGGGCTGGACAGGGCGATCTCCTCAATATGTACGATCGCCTCCACCTCCTCGATCAGCACTTCCAGGCCGATACGGTGCGGCAGGCGCAGGCGCTTCTCGATCTGCGTCAGGAGCCGATCGACCCACCAGACATCCTGCGCCGATTTCACCTTGGGCACGATGATAATATCGATGTGCTCGCCCGCCTCCTCCACGACGGAGATGATGTCCTGGTAGGCGTACTCCGTCTCCAGGTCGTTAATGCGGTAGGCGCGCGTCTTCTTGCCCCAGTCCAGCGTTTTGAGTGCGTTGACCACCTTCGCCCGCGACGCCACCTTCTCGTTGGGCGAGACCGAGTCTTCAAGGTCGAGAAATACCAGGTCGGCGTTACTGGCAACAGCCTTCTCTATCATTCGCTCGCTGCTGGCGGGCGTGGACAATTCGGATCGTCTCAGACGCATCTATTTTCCCCTTTCAAAAATATGGACTCACCTGGGCACACGCATCAGGCGATCGGCGTGCTGCAGCATAAATAACTTGAACGCGCGCGCAGTCGCCGAAAGATTCTTGTCTTTCAGGTGCACAAGTCGCCACTGCCTCATAATCGGAAACCCCTCGACATCGAGAATCACGAGGCGATTGGTCTCCAGTTCCATATCGAGCGCCACGCGGGAGATGAGGGCAATGCCCAGTTTGGCGGCGACTCCCTGTTTGATCGCGCTATTGTTCCCCACCTGCATGCTCACCTGCAGCGGGACACCGGCCTCCTGAAAGGCGCCTTCCAGGGCTGCGCGCGTCCCCGATCCCTCTTCGCGCAGGAGGAAATGCTCGTGCGCTAGCTCGGCGAAGGGGACGTGCTGGCAGCCGGCAAGGCGATGGGTCGGCGGCGCCACCAGCACTAGTTCGTTGGGGGCAAACGGCGCCACAAAGACGGGCACTTCGGTGGGGATCTTGCCCATGACGACCATATCGACGTGGTTACTCACCATCGCATCCAGCAGGTAGCCGCGATTCACGACCTCCAGCGTGATCTCAACATCAGGGTACACCTGACGAAACTTGCCGAGCAGTCCTGGAATGACATACGTTCCCACGGTCGTATCGGCCCCCACGCTGAGACGCCCATACTGTGGACTGCGCAGGGATTCCATAGTCTCAAGCGTTTCATCGATCAGAGAGAAGATCTTCTGACTATAGAGGTACAACTCCTCGCCCGCCTGGGTCAGGCGCGTTCTGCGCCCAATCTTGTCAAAGAGCTTGACGCCCATCGACTCCTCAAGCTGGCGAATCTGGGCAGAGACGGCGGGCTGGCTGAAGTGCAATTCCTCAGCCGCTCGCACATAGCTACAGTGTTTTGCAACGACCTGGAACGTCGCGAGTTGATGCAGGTTGATGTTACGCATAACCCCTCTAAAACGAAACGCAAACTGATGAGCATGTACCAATATAGTACTATTCAGATCGGCTATGTCAACCACAGCGGTACAGGACCCCAGGTTAAGTAGGGATGGGGCTTGCCTCCATCCAAAATTAAAATGCCTTTGCCCGCATAGCGCCGCGCCCGCTCTTGCATGTATGGTGCACTACGTTGTACTATGCAAGTGAGAGATGCCTGTACACACGACTTGCATTACGCCGATAAGGATGCGGGCATGGTGAACTTTTTCCGCAGTCGCAGCCAGCCGAATACGGGTAAGCAGGGGGCAACGAAGCTGCTTCCAGAAACCACGTGGAACGCGAACGAACAGATGCCCTCCGGCGATCCACCGGAAGATACTGTGGTCGTGACGATCTCGCGCCAGTTCGGCAGCGGCGGTGCAGCAATCGCCCGCATGGTCGCCGAGGCTAGCGGGTTGAACTTTATCGATTCCGAGATTATCAACGAGGTCGCCACTCGTCTCAACGAGGATGTGCAGCAGGCCACGACCCGGGACGAACGTACTACGGGCATGGCCACCCACATCCTCACAGCGCTACAGGCGAGCAACCCCTTTATGGCGAATTATAGCACCCTCCTCGGCCAGGCGTCGGCACTGGTTCAG
The DNA here is from genome assembly GCA_034438015.1 of Ktedonobacteraceae bacterium. Lineage (GTDB taxonomy): Bacteria > Chloroflexota > Ktedonobacteria > Ktedonobacterales > Ktedonobacteraceae > JACDAE01. The sequence continues at coordinate 31,372 of DAOTTD010000082.1, forward strand.
TCTAAAGAACTGGCCCACTTCCAGTTGACACAAAGAGTTATCTTAGAGCAGGCTACGCAAGGGAACGTGGTAATCGTCGGACGCGGCTCGCAGTTTCTGCTTCACAGCGCGCCACGTACGCTCCATATCTACATCTTCGCCCCCCTTCCCCATCGCATTGAGTCCATCATGAAGCGCTTCTCGGTGAATCGCTCACGCGCGCAGCAATGGATCGAGCAGAAAGATTATGAGTACGCCAGCTATCTGCGGCGCTACTACGGCAACGACGGCCAGCAGCCCGGACTCTACCACCTCCTCATCAATACGGGCCTCTTCCCGCTGGAACTGGCGGCGAACCTTATCCAGCAATCGCTTCCGGTAGTAAAAGAAATTCGCTCTTGAACAGGAGAAAAAGGAAGGATCGACGAAAAACCGGAAGGCTCTTCAGTAGGGATGGGGCTTGCCCCCATCCGGTTTTTCTCTCACCGACACATTTTTATTACTCCTGCGACCGGGGTAGGGACCAGCTTCCAGCGCGTCCGTGATTTATCGGTTTCCTCTTCTCTGGGACGAGCAAAACGTGCCCAACGGGTAGGAAATGATCAATCCGGACGCGCTGAAGCTGGTCCCTACCCCGATCGCAGAATTGATTAAAAAATGTGTCGGTGAGAGAGCTCATCTAGTAGGGATCATTGATCCTCACTGCGAGACTACGGATTCGACTTCGCGAAGCCAGTGACGCGGGGCGTCCCGATGCCGGTTGCCAGGTCGTAGTTCGTCGTCACAGGATAGAGACCATTGTTGTTCACGCTCTGATTCTTCCCGGTGATGTCGTGGAAGAAGCTGCTATAGGCATTATGGGAGCGGAACAGGCTATACAGCACGGCATTCGTGTTGCCGATGCGGCTCTGGTGTACGCTATCCCACAGGCCGACGATTCCCGACCACAGCGGGCTGGAGAGACTGGTGCCACCAATACCAAACCAACCGGGAGGGACCTGCGTGCTGGAGATGGTCGCACAGGTGCTGCTTGTGGACGCGCTGCCCGTGCAGTACTCCGCATAAGGCGTGAACTCATCGGCGTTGGCCGATACATCGGGCACCTCGCGGCAGTACTGACCAGAAGCGGCCAGGCTGCAATATGGCGACTTCTTGCTATAAGAATTGATCACTCCAGGGCCGGACTGGTAGGGTAGCTTGCCCCAGAAGGAGCTGATGCCGCCACCGCCCGCGCCAAAGTTCGTACATTCAGTCAAACCGATCGTTGTGCCACTGCACAGATCCAGCGGATTCCACACGGTCTCAAAACCTGTAGGATAGGTCGGGTGCAGATTGGAGCCCGGATCATACGTACCGAAAGAAGTTCCACCGACCGATGTCACGAACGGCTGCGAGGTCGGATCATCGACCGTAACTTTGTTCAGGGAGGTGCTACCGGTGTCGCGCAGGCAGTCGTAGGCGCCCGTGTCGCCAGCAGAACTGAACATGCTCTGGCCCTGTACAGCCATCTGCGCGAAGGCGAAAAACTCGGCCTTTGCATTGGCGAACGTCGCATCCGGCTCGCACAGTCCCCAGCTTGAGCTGACCGCGGCGGCCAGGTCATCGTTGGCGATCTTGTAGTATTCGTCTATTACTGTCATGCCCAGGAGATCGTTTGGTGCATTGTAAACCAGGATGCGGTCAACCTTTGGCGCGATGGCGATCTGCGTCTCGATATCGGCCTCGACCTCGACGTCACCCGAGTAGTCGGCAGGGGCGCCACACGTATCGCCCGTTGGGCAGACAGGAGTGATTGGGCCACCATCAACGTTGATATCGACCAGGGGCACATTCTCCTTCGATCCGAAGAACTTATGCTCATAGACTGTGATATCGCCAGGCGTGTAGCCTGACAGTTCAAAAACGGCCAGCGTTGTGCCCTTTCCCTGACCTCTGGCACCCAGCTTATAGAGCTGGTCGGCACCATAGATGCCAGCAGTCTGAGAGGGGGTCAGGCCGCTGCCACCGGGACCCGCGCCGTACTTCGGCACTGTCTTGTTCGCACTCTTCGCCGCCTGGGCCGTCGTGATGACGTTCGAATGCGCCTTAGCCGTGTTCGTGAGACCCGTTACCGCACTCACTATGCTACCCAAACTGGCCGGGAGGGACACATCCGTATCGTTCTGGAAGAATGAGCGCCCATTAGAGGCAACATAATCATTGATGTGGGTTTTGAAAGCCGCCTGAATCCGGGCCGTAGAACCAGTGGCGCGCACCAGGAACGGTGACGGAGAAGCAACGACTTTCAATCCAGCCTGCTCCAGGAACCTGGCCGCCGTTGCGGTCTGCGCGGCGGTAGGAGCAAAGAGCGCGTTGAACTGGCCCGGCGCCAGCCACTGATGATACCGAGCGCTGCCCGAGTCGTAGAGCGCGGCCAGCGTGCTATCAAGCGCTGCGCTATTGCGCGGCTGCAGGACGAGCGAGATAGTAAGCTTCTGGTTGGACGCATGCCCGCCCTTGAGGCGCGCTCCGAGGGGTGCAGCAACGTAGCTGCCGCTCAGCAAGACATAGGCGGGATGCGCCGCCATTGCTACGGCACTGTTGAAGACAACCGCGCTCAAAGTTGCAGCAAGTAAAAATGAAAGAGCTGCGAGGGTCACAAAGATACGTCGGGGAACGTTATATCGACGCATTTAAACTCTCCAATATTCATTGCAGGTAGGTCTCCCACTGCTCACGCTTCTCAGGAGTCCGGGGAGACGGAACAAAAGTATAAAGGCAAAGGACCTGTGCTAAAAGCTGATTGTAGAAACTCCTCTCTGGCAATACAAGTATAAGTAGATACATTCACGCCTATCTTTTTACGGCTCCCATTAAACAATATGATAGAAAAAGATTCGACAACATTAACAGAATTATAGAGGTGAAAATATCTACTCTATATGAACGCACCCTGACATCTTATTTGGGACAACAAAATGGATAAGTGTACCCTACTTAAGAAAGAGCTCTGGCATTGAAACTATATCAAGTATACCCAAGATATATCTAAATGGGTAGAGATAATGATTGCTGATTAAGATAAGTGGAAGGTACAGCACGACTCAAGCTGATTTCTCCTTGAGCAGGTGTACTACCTTGCCCTCCGCCGTCGATTCTTCATAAACGCGATCAGGGTGGATCTGCTGCAATGCAGGCGCTTCCTGCTGCGAGGTAATGGTGTCATAGGGGTGCGTCATCTCCCAGACCTGATAAGCGGCCCGCGGTTCTTTGTGACGATAGACGAAACGGCACTCGACCTGCGCATCCGCAGCCCGTTTATTTGCTATGCTCATATCATGGCGCGCACCATCGTCGTACAGGTGGGGCTCGACGAGTCTGAAGAGTTCCGGCTTGCGTTCCGAAGTTTTGTCGCCCAGGTAGAGAAACACGACAGGCTTCTTGCCAGGATTGTTGATGGCGGCATCGATTACGGCGATGTTATGTTTATGATCGGACGTAAGCACGGCCAGCACGGCGGCGGGATAGTGCTGCTCGACTCCGGTTGTGATAACGGGGATGCGGCCCCTGCGCCTGTGGTACGCGTAGCTGGTGTAGGCGATAATCATGCCGAGCAGAGAGACTGAGCCGCCAAACGCCGTTGCCAGCGGCTTCGCGATCAGGTTGGTTGTCCAGGCGATGACGACGAGCAGCGTGGTGATAATCCCCAGGACAAAGTTAAACGTGGAGCGCGTCCACGGCCCCTCGGGTTCAGGCAGTTGCGCCGGATTCGTCTTCTGTTCCTGCTCAGCCTGCTTCTCCAGAGCGCGATCGTCCATATGTGCACGCGCCCCATCCTGCATACTCTCTTCGTCTTCCTCCATAGTCGACACGATCTGCTCGCGCGCATTCGCATCCTTATCGGGGTTCATCTGGGCAACTAGCTTCCGGTCCTTGCGCTGGCGATAGCGCACGATATCCATGCCGATGCAGGTCAGGCTAAAGGCGCCCAGCAGGCCAAACGCATACATATCGCCAAGGATATTGATATTGCCTCGCACAAGCAGCAGTACGATGATGGGGATGAGTGTCGCCAGGGCAATCGAGTAATGAGGTGTCCCGCGCAGCCGGTTGCGTTTCAGGATGATCCTCGGGAAAAACTCCATGCGCGAGAGGGCCAGGAAGACGTGATAGGCACCGATAATGGCGGTATTGCTGGCGAAGACCAGAAGCGCGCTGGCGCTCACCGCGACCTCCATCTGCAGAATCGGGCCGCCCCAACGCCCGGCGAGCAGCGAGATGATCTGCGACGAGAGCACCGCATCGCCTGCCGCCTTTGGCAGCAATAAAGTCGAGAGTATGGTCAACAGCGGACTCGTCAGGCCGACCGTGAGAATGACCAGGAAGAGCGCGATCTCGCTCACCACACGCCGTGGGAGCTTCATATCAGGCGACAACTGCGAGATGCTTTCCAGCCCCGAAAAGGCCAGGAACGAGCTCGCGAAGCCGACGAGCAGGGTAACAGGCGTCAGGGTACGTCTGCTGAACATCTGCGGGAAGAGCGCGAAGAACTGTCCCAGAGAGAGGTGCGTAAAGACGGTGACAAGGATGGCGACATCACTGAAAAAGGCGACCATGGCACCCACCATGCTCACCTTCGCGCTCTCGCTGACGCCCACCCAGTTGAGAATACCGAGCAGAATAAGCACTACAACGGTGATCCACACGGTGATGCCCATGCCCAGAGAGGCATGTTGTGGCCCTACAGCAGGCAGCACGACGCTGAGATAGAGTATGCCGGAGAGAGAGCTGATCGCCGATGTGAGAAAGTAATCAACCAGAATAAACATACCGCCCAGCGCACCAAACCACTTATTGATCGCCCTGGCCGCGACCGTGACCACGCCGCCGCCCTGGGGAAAGCGGTACGTCACCTCGACATATTTGAACGTCAGGAGAATAAATACGATCATTGTTAAAAGGACGAAGAAACCGGCCAGCTTCCCTACCGTTCCATAAAGAATGCCGGGGACATAATAGATGGAGGTGCCAATATCGGCAAAGACGACGGCCCAACACAGAAATGGGCCGAGGCTCTGTTGCTCCTGTTTATGGTTCTGCTCTGGGCTGGCCGATTTCTGGGCTGTCTGTTGCTTCATGCGTGTTGCGCCTTCTTTTTGTTTTGTCACAGTGCATAAAAGTACATGGCAAGAGAACATAATCTTCTCGATTCCCATGTAGCACGGATGAGAAGCAAAGAAAGTTGTGTTACCATCTACCACGTATATGAGTATTCTATATAGAGGAAGTACAATGCCAGCGCATTCTCATTACGACAGAGGAGCAGGCAGATGCAGATTTCACAGGAGCAACAGGCGAAGAACTGGTGGGCGGAGGGCGATACGCCGGTACGCAACGATTCGCGCGTGACCTATCTCGTCGATGGTCGCACGGCGATGCTGATGATGTGCCATCATTTTATCAAGGCAAAACGCTATATCTACCTCGGCAACTGGGGGCTGACGGCTGGCATGGAGCTGGTACGCGGCACAGATCATCGCGCCGGACCTGATGGCAGCCCGGCGCAAGAGGAGCTGCTCGCCAATCTGCGCGGCGACGGTTTTCAGGAGGCAGATATCAATTTCTGGCTTACCCACGATCTCTCGGTAGAGGCGGTGCTCGGCTACGCGGTGAGCAAGGGCGTCGAGGTCAAGGTGCTGCTCTGGAAGAGCCTGGCGGGTTCGCATTGCAACCTGGAGGAGGCGCACGAAAGGTTAACGGCGGCAGGCGTGGTCTGCATCCTGGACGATAGCTCGATAGGGCTGGTCCACCACCCGGTAGAGTCGCTGCACCAGAAGATCACGATCATCGACGGTGCCCATGCCTTCGTCGGCGGCGTCGATCCCCTGATCGAGAAGGAGGGCGAATACGATCGCTGGGATATGCACAGCCACCCGTTCTCGACGCCACTGCGGCAAACATCCGAGGGAATTACGCCCCATCCCTGGCACGACGCGCACGCGCTGATCGAGGGTCCGGCGGCGAGCGACGTGGAGCTGAACTTCCGCCAGCGCTGGAACGATGTCGTCGAGCGCCACCACTGGGATAAGAACCTGCTGCTCTCTGAACACCCGCTTCCTCCCGCCGTGGCGACCAGGACGATCTCGCAGGTCGCGCGCACCATCCCCGAGCATACCTACCACTTCAGACCGTTGATCATTCGCGGCATCGCCCAATTCTACGAGCACGCGTTGAGCAATATCCAGGAGTTCGTCTACCTGGAGAATCAGTACCTCTGGATACATGCTTTTACGGGCATCGATATACCCTTTATAGGTCTGGACAATCCCGAGATGGAGCAGAATATCCGTCTGATGGGGAAGGCGCTGCAGCGAGGGGCGAGTCTGTCGATTATCCTGCCGGACCATCCCAATGCCGGGCGCGCCTTCTCCGACGCGGGGCTTACACGCCTGCGCGCCGAGGCGCCCCAGGCGGTCGAAGAGGGACGGCTACAGGCGTTCACCCTGGCAACCTCCACGCGCATGGATGGGATCGAGCGCTACCGACCGATCTACGTCCACGCCAAGGTCGCGATCGTCGACGACGCGTGGACAACCGTCGGCTCGGCCAATCTGAACAATCGCGGCATGCGCGATGATACCGAGATGAACGTCGCCACGCTCGATCCAGAGGCGGCACACGCGCTTCGTCTGATGTTGCAGGGCGAGCACCTGGGCCTTATTCACGATGACGACCTGCTGGCACTGACACGCCTGCGCAGTGGCGCATACCAATCGCAGAAGTATCGCGAACAGGCCCTGCGTGTCGTCCCCTATCTGCAGGAGACGCTGAGCGATCCACTGGTGGCGCTGCATATGATGCACGAACGCGCGTGGGAGAACCTGCGCCGCTATAAGGCGAAGCAGTCCCTGCCTGGTCATCTGCTGCCATACCTGACGGCGGATGAAGCGGTACAGCAGGGACTGAACTTCGCCGAAGAACACGGCTGGATCGAAGAGCCAGAGAACAGAGGCTAGATCAATTCCAGGTAGCGGCGGCGCTCCCAGTTGCTCGCCTTCAGTCAGAATGGAGCACGTTCTCCGAAGATTGCTCCAGCTCCGACGCGAACTGCGCGGCGTACAGGCGCTGGTACAGTCCCGACTGGCGCAGCAGCGCCTCGTGTGTCCCCCGTTCGACGATGCGGCCCTGCTGCACGACGAGGATCTGATCGGCGCGCTGGATCGTCGAGAGGCGGTGGGCGATGGCGATGACGGTCCGGCCCTCGACCAGCCGCTCCAGGGCCGCCTGAATGAGGCGCTCCACTTGCGAATCGAGCGAACTGGTGGCCTCGTCCAGCAGCAGATAGGGAGCCTGGCACAACAGGGCTCGCGCGATAGCAACGCGCTGCTTCTCGCCGCCGGAGAGCCGGTAGCCACGCTCGCCAACAATCGTGTCGAGTCCATCAGGCAGCCGGTCGATGAGGTCCTGCAACTGCGCGGCTTTAACGACGGACTCCACCTCAGCCTCCGACGCGTCGGGCGCTCCGTAACAGATGTTCTCGCGCAGACTGGCGTGGAAGAGAAACAGCTCCTGCGTGACGACCGCGAGACGCCGCCGCAGGTCGCGCTGCGCAATATCTTGCAGTGAGATGCTGTCGAGCCGAACGCTGCCACTTGAGGGATCGTAAAAGCGCGCCGCCAGCGAGAGCAGCGTCGATTTGCCCGCGCCGCTGGGTCCGACCAGCGCAGTCAGTTGTCCAAGTGGCGCGGAGAAGGAGATGTCGTGCAGGACCTCTTTGTTGCTTGCCTTGCCGGGATAATGGAACGCGACGTGATCGAAGACGATCCCCTCTCTGGGAGTCTCCGGCAAGGTGCGCGGCGTGGTCGGTTCCGGGACGCTGGCGGGGATCTCAAGGTACTGGAAGACGCGATCGAAGAGGGCCAGTCCGCCCAGGAGGGTTGCGTTAGCACCTGCTAACGAGGACGCGGGCGCGTAGAGCTGGGCCAGGTAGGTGGCAAAGGCGACGATCGTGCCCAGCGCGATCTGATGCGTTATGACAAGATAGGCACCATAGGTGTAGAGCAGGGCGGGACCGAGCGCGGCCAGGCTCTGTACGACGACGGAGAGCCATTGTCCCACGACGAGTTGGGCGACCTGCTCGCGACGCACCCTGGCGTTCACCTCGTCGAAGCGCTGCGACTCACGCTCCTCCGTGCCAAAGCTTTTGACGACGATGGCACCCGAGAGGCTGAGCGTCTCCTCCAATGAGACGGAGAGCGCGCCGAGCGCCGCCTGCGCCCGCTCCATCGCGGTGTAGCGCTGGCGACCGAAGTGCAGGATCGGGAACGCGAATGCCGGCAGGGTAACGGCTGTGATCAAGGCCAGTTGCCAGTTGATGGTGATCATCACCACGAACGTGCCGACCAGGGTGATCAGGTTGGCGAAGGTGCCCAGAAAGGATTGGGTGAGGACGTTTTGCAGCCCCCCGGCGTCATTGAGGAAACGCGTGTGGATCTCGCCGGCCCGCGTCCAGGTAAAAAATTCCAGTCCCAGCGTCTGAACGTGCCGGTACAGGCGTTCGCGCAGGTCGGCGATCAGTCCCTGGGCAATGACGATGCTCAGGTAGTTTTGACCCATCCCGAGCAGGGCGCTGCCCACGGGAAAAAGCACCATGCCACCTCCGATCAGAAAGATCAGGTTGTATTGATGCTGCGGAATAGCCGTGTCGATGAGGTAGCGAATCAGCAGCGGCGGGACCAGCCCCACGAGGACGCCGAGCGTCATTACTATCGTCCCGAGAACGAGTTGCCAGCGATAGACACGCAAGGATTGCCAGACGAGGGTGAGCGTATGTTTGATATCGGGTTTGCCGTCGCTCAGATACCTCATCGAACGTTGTTGATTCCAGAGCGTCGCCATCCCTCCACCCATGCCACCACCCATCCCGCCGAAACGGCCTCCTCCTAATGCCATGATATAATTCCTCCTGCTGTACTTCTAGCAGCTTGTACTGGGCTTACAGGTGCATTCTCATAACCCGTCGCATACGCTCTTCTCTCACTCGTCCGGGTTGCCGAGCGCCTGCAAAAGACGGGCAAGCGTCGCTCGCTCCTCCGGACGCAGGCTCTTATGTAAAAGCGTCCGCATGCGTTCCAGAAACACTTCCTCCGCCTCGTGCAAGGCGGAGGCACCCGTTGCCGTCAGCGTCACGTAGACCTGGCGTTGATCAGAGCGGTCGGAGCGAGAGCGTGCGGCGTATCCCATAGATTCGAGCTTATCGAGCATACGTGTCGTGCCCGCCGTGGTCAATCCCAGTCGCTCTCCCAGATCGCCGACACGGACCGGTGCATCTGCGCTCAACAGGCGCAACATACGCCGCTGCGGTCGCGATAACGGGCCAAACTGTCGCCCCATGCGCGCATTCAACATATCAAGGGCATGGGCGATGCCAGCAGCCTCATCTAGAGCCCGCCTGTCCTCCTCTGATGACCTGCCCGTCTGCGAACCAGGCTGTTCTTCATTCATGGTATGCCCCCTGAGATATTTCTATATAGCTTATCGATAGGCTGTGTGTCTCGTTAGATTATAGCAGAAATTGACTGAGTAAGTCAACGAATGAGGAAGGTATAGGTGCGTTATTTTGCGCCGGAACCGGCCCGATGCGTAGGGCCCTGCCTTGCGCGGGCCCTGCGGGTTGCTTGAGCCTTTCAAAGCACATTTCACAAAGTACGAGATCAGGTTTTACTGGTGGCAAGCAGCACAGTAACGCTCTGAGCCGTAATGCCGCCCTTGCCATTATCTGCACCGGTAACTGTGACCGGTACACCGGTTTTCAGTTCACTCGCGGTAGCGCTTTTGTATTGAATGACCTTCGTCGATCCGTTCAATGTGAGGGTATAGTTCGAGCCCTGCGTATCGGTTACGGTAAGCATGCTGCTGGACACCTGGCTGACTGTGCCTGTGATATTGCTACTGCCGGTGGCGCTTCCAGCAGCGTTGGCACCCTGCCCGCGTCTGAAACAGCTCGCGTTTCTGGCCTGACCGGTGCGGCTACCAGGTGTACCGTTGCCGCCAAAGGTCCCTCTGCCGGTGCCAGCGCCGGCTACTCTATTGCCCAGAAGCATAATGCGCGTGGCTGTGTAAAAGCTCGTCCCCTGGGTCACGGCGACGGAGACGAATAGCCCCTCTTTCAGAGCCGAGGTAGTCGCCTGCGTCTCCTCTTGAAAACGGGTCGTTTTTGTATAGCTCGCCTGCACATCGGTTCCCTGCGCATTCTTCACGACTAGAGAATCAGTACTGACGCTCTGCAAGGTGCCCGAGGCGGTCTTAAAACGGTTAGGGGGACAGGTCGCCGTCGCCGCCGCCGCGCCAGTGGTGGTACTTGAGCTCGTACCCAACGTGCCACAGGCTACGACAAATAGCAGGAGAAAAGATAGAGCGCTAAAACGAAGAACCTCGCCCCGTGAAATCTGCGTGCATACATGGGTGTATGCCTCCTTTGTATACATCCTCAATGCTCTACTTTTCGCCTGACTTCATCTTTACCTGCATCCTACTTCTTGAGCAGTCTGCGACTAAACGACGAGTTGCGAAAAGACAAACATTGCAAGGATGCGTTTATTTCTATATACTGGTAGTTAACTCTACCAGCCAATTGTCAGGAATTTTGCAAAGAATTGTAAAATAATCCTGTGGTAAGAATTCCGCCCTGTGAATTTTCGGGACCTATGTTGACAACGATGGCAGATGCTGAGTAAGATAGACATACAATATAATATCTAAAAACGTTTCTAAACGGCTGTTGCAGAATTTACCCTCTGCATACGTGATGGTGATGAACGGAGAGGATTGTCGCATGCACTCGCCCCATGACGACGAGACGGACCAGACGCCCAGGCATTCAAAGCATTCGGCCCGGCGGCACGACGTTGAACCCAGGTACACACCGACGCACTCTTACTACTATTCGCGGCCCTATCACAGCGACGAACACCCAGAAGTACCACGGGTGAAACGCGCATCGCGACAAGCAAACGCCGAAGATGCTTCGCACGTCTCCACCGAGAAGGTCCGGCACATCACGAAAAAATCTCCCTCGGCGGCAACACATTCCAGGCGCCTGGAGAAGGAGCGGCGCGACGCATCGTCTAAGTTAGAGATGCCCCGTGGCGAGCGAACCCCTTACCGGCAGCCACCACAAACGCCAGGGACCCCGCCAGCACGTGGCCGATACATCGAGGAGATCCCGAGCCGCTCTTCCATCAGCAGCATGCCGCGCGTTAGAGCCTACCGCGAGGATAATTTCTTTGAGAGCTTCGAGGAGGATACCGGGCATAAAGAGGCCGCGCCATACACGCAAGATAGGATTATCGTGGCGCAGGGTCGACACTCTGCCATATCGAGAGTCTATGAGCCGCCGTCCAGCGTCTCCCACCGTTCACGAGGGAGGCACAGAAAGCGGCGTAATCCCTTCTTCGCGCCTCTGCAGCGCCTCGGCCAGAACCGCCCGTTTATGATCATCACATCGATTATTATCGTTATAGTAATCGTGCTCCCCATCCTCGTCAACATCATTGCGCACACACGCGACCAGATCGTTACCTTCACCGGGTCAGGCGGCAGCAGCTCCACCATCGGTCAAGCAGGCGGCGCACAGTCTGGCACAACGTCGCACAGTACGACCGTCGATGGCATTCTTGTCACGCCCACCGACCTCGACCATCCCGCGCCGCCGGTGCTCGCCACCTCGGCCTACCTGCTCGACGCTGACACGGGCGCGACCCTCTACGCCTACAATCCCAATATGCACCTGCCGATGATGAGCACTACAAAACTGATGACGGCGGTGCTGGCGGTCGAGAAAGGCAACCCTGATCAGAAAATTACGATCAACAACGCCATCAGCAACGATATCAATCAGTTGTCCGCCGATAGTTCGGTGATGGGCGTCAAGAAGGGGGAGACTTATACCCTGCGTGATCTGCTTTATGGCCTGTTATTGATATCCGGCAATGACGCCGCGGTCGCCATCGCCGACGGGATCAGCGGGAACCTGCCGGCTTTCGTAGCTCTGATGAATCAGCGCGCGAAGGAGCTGGGACTGAACAATACACATTATGTGAATCCACATGGACTGCTGGACCCCAATCACTACTCGAGCGCGCACGACCTGGCCTTGCTCGGCAAGTTCAGTATGAGCATTCCGCTCATCCACCAGATCAGCGGCACGAAGAACTATCGCATTACGAAGAGCCCGGAACACGCGGAACACGATATGTTCAACGGCAATCAGTTCCTGTGGTGGTATCCCGGCGTCGATGGCGGAAAACCAGGCTGGGACGGTGCCCAGAACTTCGTCCAGGTCGTCTCCTGCACGCGCAACAATCACCACCTGATCGGCGTCACCATGCACACGAGCGACTGGTGGACCGATATGCGTAACCTGATGAACTGGGGCTTCGATACCTTCAAATGGGTCTCGCCGCGCACCGCCGATATGATCAGCGCCATCCCCTACGATACCGATTGGAACTACTTCGCGCGCGACCAGCAGACCAACACACTGCCAACCGCCGACCACGGGCGCTACTACATCTTCACAGGCTACAGTATCTCCGGCGCCATCCTTACCTATTTCGATAAGAACGGCGGTCTACGGAAATTCGGCTACCCGATCAGTCTCCCCAAAACGGAGAATAGCACGGTACTCAAGCAGCAATTTCAATACACTGGCATTCAATGCGATGCCACGCACTGCAGCACGGCGTGATCACACGATAACGGGCGCCCTTCTCCGTTTATCTTCATAAGTATCATCTCAACATTTGCATAGAGGAGGATAATAACAAAGAGGCAGTAAAAACGGGTCCGCGCAAGGCAGGCCCCTACGGATTGGACCTCGCACCCTATTATAGCTATGTCACTTGCCCCTTCAGCATGGGTTTGCTATACTGCAAACGAATTTGAATACATCTCTCTAGCGATGGGTATGAAAAAGCATGGTAACAGAAAATACGAGCACAGATCAGGGCACTATAAATGATGGCACGTCGACGGGGTTCGGAGGGCGTGCGCGGCTGGCCTTCGCCATCTCTGCCGGGAAATTAGCGGGCGCGTCCGGGCGCTTTTTTCATATCGGCGGAGGCACCAGCCTGCCGGGCATGATTGCGCGCCGTATCGATCCCAATGTATTAAAGTCGGTGGTGGGCGCGAGTAAGGCCAAAAAGATTGTCATCACGGGCAGCAACGGCAAGACCACCACGGCACGCATGACCGCCGCGATCGCCGATGCCAGCGGACGCCGCGTCTCGCAGAACCGCACCGGCTCCAATCTGCTTCAGGGCGTCACGTCGGTCGCCGTCAACTTCGCCGATATGTTCGGACGGCTGGATAGCGATGTGCTGCTCTTCGAGATCGACGAGGCGACGATCCCGCTGGCCGTGCCGGAGATTCAGCCGGACGTGGTGGTGATCACGAATATTTTCCGCGACCAGCTCGATCGCTACGGCGAGCTGTACGCGGTCGCCAGGGCGCTGAATACGATGCTGGAAAATCTGCCGGAGTCGGCGACGATCCTGCTCAACGGCAACGATCCGCAGGTAGCCAGCTTCGGCGAGAACGCGAAGGCGAAGCGTATCTTCTTCGGCCTGGAGACAAAGGAGGTCGGCACCCCCGTTCCCGAGCAATCGGCGGACATCATCCGCTGCATCCGCTGCAACTCCGACCTGGCCTATGAAGTGGCCTATATGTCACACCTGGGGATCTATCGCTGCCCCAATTGTGGCTATACCCTGCCCCCGCTGGATATCGCGGCGACCTCCATCAAGCTTGCCGGCGACGGCGAGGGAGCCAGCAACGTTGTCTACCGCACGCCACAGGGCGAGATCAAGCTGGAGATCCCGCTGCCGGGCCTGCACAATGTCTACAATGCGGCGGCGGCGATCGGTGCAGCGATGGCGTCGGGCTTCGAGTTGGATCGCCTACAGAGCGCCTTCAGCAATCTGCGCCCGGCGTTCGGACGCCTGGAGAAGATTCAGGCGGGCGACAAAAACATCTACCTCACCTTCGTCAAGAATCCCACCTCATTCAACCTGATGCTGCGTCTCATCGCTCAGCATCCTGGCGATAAGCACCTGTTGCTGGCGGTCAGCCATACGGTCGTCGATGGCGAAGACTTCGCCTGGCTCTGGGATGTCGAGCTGGAAGAGATGGCGACGACGATTTGCGATGCCGTGTGCAGCGGTAACAAGCCTGAAGAGCTGGCGATGCGCCTGAAGTACGCCGAGGTCCCCACCGATAGGATCGCTCTCATACACGATCGTGAGGCTGCGCTCGATGCTGCGTTGAAGAATGTTGAACCTGGTGGTACTCTATATATTATGAGCGGCTATACACCCACCCAGGAACTGCGGCGGATTATGCAGAAGCGTGGCTGGGTCAAGCATTTCTGGGAGGAGTGAGTTTAAATGAGCGAACAGCCAAAAGATACAGGGATGGTGCTGAAGATAGGCCACCTCTACCCCACACTGATGAGCGTCGCCGCCGATCGCGGCAACCTCTTCTCGATCGAGCGGCGCTGTAAGTGGCGCGGCATCGCTGTCGAGGTAGAGCCGATCTATGTCAAACAGACGCCCGACTTCACGAAATACGACCTGATCCTCTTCCACGGTGGCGCCGATCGCGAGATGGAGATCGCGTCCCAGGATATTCAGGCCAAAGCGCCCTCTCTGCATGATGCCGCCGAGACCGGAACGGCCTTCCTGAGCGTCTGCGCGGGCTACCAGTTGCTGGGTCACTACTATAAGCCGTTCCAGGGACCGGAGCTGAAGGGCGTCGGCCTGCTCGATCTCTACACGGAGGGCGGCGGCACACGCTTCATGACTCACATGGCGCTTGAGTGCTCGTTCGACCAGAAGGGGACCAGGACGCTGGTCGGCTACGAGAACCACAGCGGGCGCACCTATCTCGGCTCAAAGGCGCAACCGCTCGGGAAGGTGCTCGCGGGCTGGGGCAACAACGGCAAGGACGGCGTTGAGGGCGCAATCTACAAAAACGTCTTCGGCACCTATTCGCACGGACCCGTGCTGCCGAAAAATCCCTGGTTCACCGATTTCCTGATTCAGCGTTCCCTTGAACGCCGCTATGGGAAGGTCGAGCTTGAGCCCCTGGACGATACGACCGAGAACGCCGCACACGCCGCCGCCCTGAAGCTGGCAATGGAATTTAAGGGAACGATGTCGGCGATTGAAGCAACGCCCTGGAAAAAATAGTTCCAGGTTTAAAGGATCTCTTCATGCCAGCGAAACAGATCGCTAAAGTCTGTCTCATCTGCTGTCTCCTGGTCGGCTCGCTGCTGGCCTGCAATGTATTGCCCAATGTAACCTATAATGGGACGCCCGTCGTCTCCTCGTCGCCCGCCACCGGGTCGCCGACGCCCGCCCTGAAGGTGTGGTACCCGGCGGCAACGGGCGTCGATGTGCGCTACGAAGACTGGAAGGCGCCCAGCGGACACGAGGATACTGTGACCATTGCGCGCCTCGACCTGAAGCGTGTGCATATCAGCGTTGGCTATCAGCCGAATCAGCCCCTCTCGATGAACGAATGGATGAAGCGGACGGGCGCGGTGGCGATGATCAACGGCGGCTACTTCGATGCCAGAAATCAGCCCGAAGGCCTGCTTGTATCGAACGGGCAGGCGCATGGCACATCCTACAGCGGTTTCGGTGGCATGCTCTCGGTCGACGCACAGGGGAATGTCAGCCTGCGCTCGCTGCGCGACCAGCCGTACGCCGGTGAACAGCTCCAGCAGGCCACGCAGTCCTCACCCATGCTCATGCTCAACGGGCAGCGCACCCAGTTCACGGCCAACACGGACTTCCAGCGCCGTAGTATCGTAGCGACCGACAAACAGGGCCACCTGCTGCTGATCGCCAGTCCTGGACAGGAATTCACGCTGAACGAGATGGCCAATCTGCTGGCGAAGTCGGACCTCTCCATACAGAACGCGCTGAACCTTGATGGCGGCTCGTCGACGGGCCTCTACGTGACAGGCAAACAACAGGTCAGCATCGATCCACTACTGATGATCCCAATTGTGATTATAGTCAGGTAAGAGCTTTTCAACAGTAGGGAAGGGGCTTGCCCCCATCCGGCTCGGGGAGCGCGATCCGATGCCGGAGGGAGTTCTTGGGGAACCGGATGGAGACAAGCCCCTTCCCTACTACGGGCTCCAACAGCGACTTTTGTATCTGTCACAATGCATCAAAACGTAACAGTATCAAATAGCCTCAGAGATAGGAGAGGAAAAGATACTGATATGGTTAAGCAGCAGGAGAACGGAGATACACACCAGCAGACCATTTGTAGGCTCACCGCTGGCAGCAGGAATGGCATATCTCCTGCGCGGAAGAACTAATCCCACCGCGGTAAAAGCCGCTCAAGGCGAATAGATCTCTCGCCGTATGCATTGCCGCTGCGCGCCACCCCCACAAAAACACTAAGAGGCGGATTGATCTTCGGCTTCAAAAGCGTATACGGTAAAATCGCATACGGGCCGATAGCCTATCTTCTGGTAGATACTGTTCGACGTGGGATTGGCAAGATCGGTCACCAGGCTGCAAAATTTCCAGCCCTCGTCCAGCAAATGCTGGCTGAGGGCCGCAACACAATTTGAGGCATAGCCCATGCCACGATATTCGTGTGGCGTATACACCAGAGATATACTAATCACCTGCGAAATCGGACGCGTTTTGCCTGCCATAGTCACTACTCTCCCATCAGGCAACTCCCAGACATAGATCATCTGCTTGTGAACCCTGTGCTCCGCCTCCTGAACTGCATCCAGTGCGTCACTCTTATGCAAAGCTTCCTGGTTAAATGCAACTGCCCACTCCGTAATCAACTCAAGGTCATTTTCAGTTGCAACGCGCAATGCACCCTCTACCCTCCTGGGAGGAATAAGCTGGCTCAGCTCGAAGATACGCTGGCGCATCCCTTCTTTGTAGCGCTGCCCGCTACGTCTCGACCAGATCTTCGCAAAGTTATCGGCTACCTGCCCCACTCCGATTGCGCCAGGAACAGACCAGTTATTGTCCTGCAGATTCTGGATCAGCAAGGCAAGCGCCTCGTCATCCCTGCTACTGTTGTTGCTAAAGAGCACGATATTGTGCGGTGGAGTCATGCAGGCAGCGACAAGCAGAGTACCTTCCTCATCCTCAACCGTCGCCAGGTAGAAGGCAGCGTCTCTCTCTACCAGAGCATTCGCTAACCCCAGCGTGATGCCCAGGATCAAGCTATTGGCTACCTCATGTTGTTCTAGTGTTGGACGCGTTCTCTGCACAAAGTCGCGCGCATTATGATATGTAATGAAGTTCATATTTGAAACTGTGCCTCCTAAGACTCTCTATGATATTTCCTCCTTGCTACACAGCATACCAGACACTTAGAGTGCCATCGCTACTTCCTGAAGCAATGCGGGCGTTATCAGGAGACCAAGCTATAATATTCACAGATGATGAGCTCAGGTGGAGAACGTAGGTACTGCCTTTGATAGTAGCATCCCAGATATACACGGTTCCATTACAAGACTCTGAAGTGGTCTCACAACTTGGGTCGATACGATTTATCACAAAGGCGAGATGCTTATCATCGGTGGACCAGGTTATATCCGTATAGGAGGGAGAACCAGAACCAAAGCGGAATATCGTTACTCCAACAGAGGAAGAACCACTGGAGGTGTAGGGATAAGTGTAGATAAACAAGTTTGCTTTGGTGAGAGCATCCCAGACCCGGACCTGCACTGTGCCCTTCTGCACCGTGCTCGTTGAGGATCCTCCAGGGACAGTGTATGTTTTGAAGGCCAGATACTTCCCATCGGGCGACCAGTATGTATCTGCAGAGGGAGAACCCGTACCGGTATAGGTGTAGATGGACACCTTTGCCTTGGTGATCGCATCCCAGACCCAGACCTGCGCTGTGCTCGTCTGCACCGCGCTCGTAGACGATCCTCCAGGGTAAGTAGTTGTGGTGAAGGCCAGATACTTCCCATCAGGCGACCAGACACTTTTTTCCACATAAGAGGAAGAGTTGCTGTTGATAGACAAGTTTTCATTGGTGGCAACGTCCCAGAAGTGCAAGGTGCTCGTAGATTGTTTCTGTCCAGGATCACTGGATGTGGTAAAGGCGATGAGCTTACCATCGGGCGACCAGTTTATACTATCTACAGTAGAGGAATCACTATGAAAGGTGTACGGGCGATGCAGGAGCATCCACCAGAGCAGGTTTCCGCTCACTACAGCAACTGCCAGTCCTGCGAGCACTATCATAGCTGTAGATCGTGAGAACATTCTCATGGATCGAGAGGAAGTACCTGCCACCCTCAGTTTACCTGTTGGAATGGTGAGTGTAACGGGAGCTTGCTTATCGGTAAATACGGAGCGAAAACCAAAAAAGAAACCGAGCAGACATCCAAATACAGCAGAGAAGCCAAGAAACCAGGCAATTGAAATGGAAATGGGATATGTGGGTGCGGTAGCTCTCCACGAACTGGTGAAAAGGGAAGGAGAACTTGAAAAACTATGCGTCCGTTGGCATGCTTTGAATATGAAAACAAACAAAGAACCAATGAACGCGTCCCTTCAATTTTGCCCCAATGA
>DAOTTD010000083.1:0-4199 GCA_034438015.1 Ktedonobacteraceae bacterium
CTGCCAAACGAACCGTTCGGAAAAAGCCTCGTCATCCTCGACGCACTGATCCCTTTGATTTCCGGTTTTTCCCTCTTCTTTTAATTTAATTGTCGCGGATAGCTGCAAGCTGGTCCCTACCCCGATCAGAAAATTATTCAAAAATGTGTCGGGAAGAAAAATGTGGAATGCGCTCATCGCCCGATGTGCAGGCGCGAGGACGCGCAGGGAGGAACCGGGGGACGTACGGGAGGAACCGGAGGGGGGCAAGCCCCCTCCCTACTAGAAAAGAGGATATGATGAGCGATATTTTCCGCGCGGACATACAATTGCTGGCGAAGCGGGACCAGGTGGCGCAGTTTTTTCATGCGCTAGGCTTTGATGTGACAGGCCAGGCACCACAGACGGTGGATTCGTTGGATATCAAGGGCGACCTGCGCAATGAGATCGGGTCGATTGAGCGCGTGGGACTGCTGACGGATGAGACGTGGACGCTGGAGGTCTACCTGTTCGAGGTGCGTTCGATTACGAAGGCGGTGCGCGATGGGCTGGCGCGGGTGTTTCGCGATCGACCGTGGGATTATTTGCTGGTGTTGACAGAGAAGTACGAGCAGATCGATTTTCAACTGGTGGAGCGCGTGGAGACCCAGGCTGGCGTGCTGCAGGCGACGATGGATAAGACGCAGAAGTTTCGCAAAGGCAAGCCGAAGCCGCGCGTCCTGTCCGTGGAGCGCCAGAATCCGGGCGATGTGGCGCTGCGTGTGCTGCGACAGTTGCGCTATACGGGCGATATGCAGGTCATCGACTATTGCGAGAAACTGCGCAGTGTGTACGATGTGGCGTATTGGAGCGAGGCGTATTTTAATAACCGGGCGCTGTTCTCTGACTATTATTTGAAGGAGCGCCTGCCCGAGCGCGAGGAGTGGCACTGGTCTGAGACGGCGGATCTGGGCGCGCTCAGGATGAATCTGCGCCAACTGGCGAAGTGGTATGCAGATGCAGAGGAGAAGTTCGCAAGTCAGCCCACGCTCGTAGTACATGATAGTCTGATTGCTCCAGTGCTGGGACATTTAGGCTTCGACGCACAGGGCGGCGCGACGCGTGGACTGGCATCGAAGAGCGGCGAAGAACGGGAGGCGGACTACCTGCTGTACCTGAAGGATAGTAGAGGAAAGAGGATTGGGAACGCCGTCGGATTCTGCCTGGCGTACGCCTGGGGACGAGACCTGGACCGCAAGGTGCCGCTGGCGGAGGATTTTGATCCACTGAGCGATGTGGAGCGGCTGAACGAGAATCCGGGCGCGGCGGTCGTAGCGCTGCTGGACGCGGGTATTGCGAACTGGGCGGTCGTGACGAATGGCAGGGTGTGGCGGCTCTATACAGCAAAGGCACATAGCCGGGCGACCAACTACTACGAGATCGACCTGGAAGAGATCGCCAATGACAAAGTATCGGACCCATTGGAGGCGTTTCGCTACTTCTGGTTCCTGTTCCGCGCCGAGGCGTTCCGGCCCTCCGAAGCGGGCGAGATCTCGCTGCTGGACCTCATTCTCAGGGAGAGCGAGCAGTATGCGCACGAGTTGGGCGAGAAGCTCAAGGATCGCGTCTTCGATAGCATCTTCCCACAGTTCGCGCAGGGCTTTATCGAGTACGCGAAGCAGCGGGGCGAGCCGGAACTGAAGGATCTAAGCGAGCAAGAGCGCGCCGAACGGCTGAAAGAGGTCTTCGATGGGACATTAACCTTCCTCTACCGCCTGCTGTTCCTGCTCTACGCCGAGAGTCGCGCTCTGCTGCCAGTCTATGGCAGGCGGGACTACTACCAGTATAGTCTGGAGGCGCTGAAGGCCACGATCGCTACGAAGGCGGGCATCAGCGAAGACGAGGAGGAGAGCAGGATTCGCGCTGCCTATCCCGCTGCCAGCAGCACCGTGTTTTATGACCAGTTGCAGGTTCTGTTCAAGGCGGTGGATAGAGGCGACAGGACCATGAACGTTCCGACCTACAACGGCGGCCTGTTCATGACCGATCCTGCCGAGGACGATAGCTCAGCCGAGGCAAAGGTGGCGCGCTTCCTGCGCGACTCCAGAATACCTGACGCGTACCTCGCGCTCGGACTGGACCTGATGGCGCGCGTCGAGGACGACAAGGAGGCGCGGCTGGTCTTCGTCGATTATAAGAGCCTGGGCGTGCGGCAACTCGGCAGCATCTACGAAGGGCTACTGGAGTTCAAGCTGCACGTCGCGCTCGAAGGCATGACCGTCGTGCCGACCGCGAAGGGCAAGAAGAGCGAGAAGATCATCCCCTGGGAAGAGGCGAAGCAGCAAAGAATCTCGCCCATCAAAGTGCGGCGCAACGGCGAACTCGTCGACAAGATCTACAAGCCGGGCGAGGTCTACCTGATCAACGACCGCAGCGAGCGCAAGGCCACCGGCAGCTACTACACGCCCGACTATATCGTCGAGTATATCGTCGAACACACCGTGGGCGAGGTGCTCACACAGAAGATGGAAGCGCTTAAAAAGACGTTCTATGAGGCGCAGAGGAAACTGAAATTCGAGCAGGACAAAATCAAGGCGCTCAGGCAGAAGCACCACATTCCGTCCACGCAGGAGGCCGAACACCAGGCGTACCTGCACTTCAAAGACACGCTTAACGAGCAGTTCTTCGACCTCAAGGTGCTCGATCCCGCGATGGGCAGCGGACATTTCCTGGTGGAGGCCGTGGACTACATCACCGACCGCATGGCGCACTTCCTGGAGAAGATCGGCTGGAACCCCGTCATCTATCACCTGGGGCAGATGCGCGCCGAGATTCAGCAGCAGATGGAGGAGCAGGGCATCGAGATCGACGTAGGCAAACTGACGGATATCAACCTGCTCAAGCGCCAGGTATTAAAGCGCTGCATCTACGGCGTCGACATCAATCCTATGGCCGTCGAGTTGGCGAAAGTGAGCGTGTGGCTGGACAGCTTCACGCTGGGTGCGCCGCTCTCGTTCCTGGACCATCATCTGAAGTGCGGAAACTCGCTGCTGGGCGTGCGCATCAAGCAGGTGCGCGAGGCCGTCGAAGACACAACAAAGCAGCAGGCGACGCTCTTCGAAGAGGTCTCGCTCTGGGCGAGCGTCGCCCTGGCAACGGGCGGCGCGTTGGAAGTGGCGCGCCTGAGCGACGCCACGGCGGAGCAGGTACACCTGAGCAAAGAGAAGCACCGCGACGCCGAAAAGGCGCTCCTGCCGTACAAGAACCTGCTCAACATCTACACCAGCCGCTGGTTCAGCAATCCGCCGACAAAGGACCGCAAGGCGCAGAAATGGTACGACCACGTCGTCTACTTCCTGCGCTCAAAAGAGGCGAAAGGCTGGTATCAGCACCCCGAGAAACTTGCCGCGCTAACGTCTGAGCAGCGGGTTATAGTGAAGAACGCCGTCCACGACGCCGACGTGAGGCGCTTCTTCCACTGGGAAATGGAGTTTCCCGAGGTATTCTTCGGCCTGGTGAAGGGCACGAAGCAGGCAATTGAGCTAAAGGACGACGCGGGCTTTGACGCCGTGGTAGGGAATCCGCCCTACGTGCGCCAGGAGGGACTGGGCGAGGACAAGGTAGCGTTCAAGGACCTCTATAGCGTCTTCAACAGCATCGCCGACCTGTATACGTACTTCATCGAGCGCGGCAATTCCATGCTGCAAACGGGCGGTCACTTCGGAATGATTACGGCGAATAAGTTTATGCGCGCCGGTTACGGAGCGGCTTTACGCGAATATCTGACCACTGTGGTTAAGCTTGAGAAGCTGATTGATTTTGGCGATCTACCTGTGTTTGGTGAGGCAGTAACCTACCCTGTTATTATACTCTCAGAGACAGGTCAACGAAACGGCACTTTTGTAGAATACACATTTATTAAGAGTCTGGAGTTTGAAGATCTTGATGGTGTCGTTGAGTCTACGTCAAACAAAATGCCCGAGAGTGCTTTTAGCGGATCAAATTGGTCTCTCGTTACACATTCAACACAAGATGTTTTAGATAAGTTAAAGACAAAAAGCGTAAAATTAGGAGAATTCATAGGCGATACAGCCCGACGCGGCGTACTTACAGGACGGTAGCTCTCCATTAATTGGTGAACGAGCCTGCTGTTCTGGCAGCGGCTAAAACCTCAGCCAGGACATACTTGGGAGGACGCCCGCGTGGTCGTTTTGGTTGAGTCTGCTTGCCTTCGGCAGGTT
>DAOTTD010000084.1:0-4954 GCA_034438015.1 Ktedonobacteraceae bacterium
CAAGGAGTGCGTCGGTATCGACAGCAGTCTCCGGCCATGGCTCTGGGGCTGACGGACCATCTCTGGTCGTTCCTGGAAGTGTTGACCTCCCGTGTTCCTACCACCTCTTAACAGGGTCACTACCGAAGTTTGCCATTCAGCTAAAAAACCAGTGGCAACGACAGGAGGACCAGTATGATCACCGGCATTGGACACGTTGCATTCCGCATCAGCGACCTTGAAAAATCGCTCGACTTCTACTGTCACAAACTCGGACTACGAGAGGCGTTTCGCCTGGAACAGGAGGGGAAGCCCTCGCCCTGGATCGTGTATATCCAGATCGCGCCCGGCCATTTCATCGAGCTGTTCCCGATCGCGGCATCAGAAACGCTTGCTTCTACTAATCCAGCGCTGACCTACAGCCATTTCTGCCTGCTGGTCGATGATCTCTCGACCACCCTGCGCGATCTTGCAGCGCGCGGCCTTGAGGTTCCAGGCTCGCCCATCCAGGGCCTTGACCACAATTGGCAGTACTGGATCAAAGATCCCGACGGAAACGCCATAGAGCTCATGCAGATCATGCCCGACTCTCCACAGGCCGCCGCCGATGCCACCATGCAGGCGCATAGTAAATAGCCGCACTTCCCTTGCTTTGTTAAGAGATGATCTTGAGCAAGTCTTGAGCATCCTACTCATCTTATTGAGCGCCTTTTGATCACATAGGCACTATAGTAGTAGTGTCAGTGCAGTCAAGAGAGTTTCCTGACGAGAGATGGCATGCCTCATTGCGTCTCCCTCGTCACGGAAGGGGATGTATTATGCAAGCAATTGAGCGTATTCCACAGATTCCAGCCCTTGGGCAGAGGCGCTGGCAGCGCTATCTCGTCGATACCCTGCTGGCGGTCGTGGGAGCATTGTTAGTCACCGCAGTGATCTACTTGCTGCGCCTTTATCCGACCATACCCAATATCTCTATTGTCTACCTGCTGGTCATACTGGTCCTGGCGAGCGTGCGCGGACGCTACGCGGCGATCGTCTGCGCGATCGTCGCCTTTTTCTCATTCGACTTTTTTCTCATACCCCCGTTATACACATTCACCATCGGGCGCAGTGAGGAGTGGCTGGCGCTCTTCGTCTTTCTGGCGGTGGCACTGCTCACCAGCCAGCTCGCGACGGTGATGCGTGAAAATGCTGAGGAGGCGAAACTACGCGAGCGCGAGACGCGCATCCTTTACGAACTGGGGCGCGTGGCCAATAGCACAGACTCGATTGAGGATCAACTGGACATTATTGCGCTCTCTACCGTGAGGGTCTTCTCCCCCTGGGGAGTACGCGAGAGCGCCCTGCTCCTGCCGAACACCGATGGCACGCTGCGTATCCGCGCGGACGGGCCCATTCGCGTCGAGGACTTTACCCTTTCGCCCGATGAGATGGAAACGGCAAAGCTGGTAATGGTACAGGGGAAGATGCTAGAGGTTCGCCACAGCCCAGGCGCTCACGATTCGATACTGCGACTGCTCCCGCTCAAGACGGGACACCAGGTACTGGGCGTGCTCTGCCTGCGTATCGAGGGCGGCTCGTCCTGGTTCGCCAGCGAACAGGCCGGTCGTGCGGCACAGGAACAATCGAACGCCCAGATAACGTTCTTCTGGACGTTCCTTGACCAGGCGGTCTCGATACTCGAGCGCGCCCGCCTGCGCGCGGGCGCACTGCCTCACAATAATTAAGAGGAGAAGAGGGCGGCTAGATGCTGCGCGCGAACGATCCTAGCAGCTTGCAGAAGATCGTATGGCCCGCAAGATTGGCAAGGGCGGAGCGCACGGCGGGATCGTCGCGGTGCCCTTCGAAATCAAGATAGAAGACGTATTCCCAGGCGCGCTGGCGCGATGGGCGCGATTCCAGCTTGAGCAGATTGATCTTGTTCGCCGCCAGGAAGCCCAGGCACTTGTAGAGCGAGCCGGGCTGGTGCGCGGTCGCCATAACGAGCATCGTCTTGGCCGCGCCTTCGCGACGCGGCGCGGGCTTCCGTCCCAGGGCGATGAAGCGCGTATAGTTGTCCTTGATCGTCTGAATGCCACTCGCCAGCGTCTCCAACTGGTACAGTTCAGCCGCCCCGGCTGCCGCGACCGCCGCCACGCCTTCCAATTGCTCCTCGCGTATCATCTTCGCGCTGCCGGCGGTATCATACGTGGCGACGATCTCCGCGCCGAGTTCGCGCAGGTAGACGTCGCTCTGTGCCAGCGCCTGCGGGTGTGAGATCACGCGCTTGATATCGCTCAATTGCTGTCCCGGCAGGCATAAAAGGCAATGATTGACGGGGTGTCCGATCTCGCCGATGACGAACAGGTCATGCTGCCGCAGCAGGTCATAGACGTCGTTGATGCTACCCGCCTGCGAGTTTTCAACCGGCACGAGGCCATACTCGACCTCGCCGGATGCGACTGCGTGGAAGACATCGGCGAACGTGCGATAGGGCACCGCCTCGGGTCTTCCATACCCTTCTTTTGTATCTCTGCCAAAATATGTCTGGACCGCCTCGTCGCCGAATGCGCCGCGTTCGCCCTGAAAGGCAACGGTGGTGGTCGCGGTGGTGGTTTTCTCCATAATGGATGTTATCTCTCGCTTCGTCGATTATATCCATGCTGAGTGCTCCTCGTAGCATGCCTGTGGCGATTGTGACAGCTTACACGAGGATTGTCAAGGGCGCGGCAGCAATAAAAAAGGCAGAACCCCACGAACATCTGGAGTTCTGCCCTTTTTATTGCTACCCGATCGGCGTATTATTGTACGCCGAAGTGGTTTTTGTGATAGTACTTCATGCCGGCGCCAACGACCTTTACAGGCTGTAGATCCTGCAACATGATCGCCTCTCCGCACTTCTCACATATACGGTTGGTCAAATGGTTAGCGGCTTCGCGGTTTGCAAGCGAGGCACGAGCGGTCTTTGAAAGTTCACCCTTCTTAGGCATCGGTTGCTGTCCCCTTTCCCGAGCTTCTGGCTACTGAATATCTCTCGTTGTAGTTTCCTGCTCTGTTCTACTTATATGAACATGGGCAGGGCACTTTTTATTTCCTGTAGTATACCATAGCCTCGTTCTTTGTTCAATCGTGTAGGACGGGAGGGGATGCATCACCATTTGAGCCAGCGCATAGCGTTGTACATCTGCACCTGCCAGATGCGCCACGAGTGGTAGCCGCGCTCCAGGTCGAAGTGGTAGGCGATATGCAGCGCGTTCAACTCACGCATGAAGCTCAGCGTATCTTTATAGTACGGTTGGTCCTTCGTCGCCGCGCCGAGGTAGATATGCAGCTTCCACGCCGCCTTGTTGCCGGGCAACGTATCGGCAGGACTGTTCTTCTGCATGTACGCGGCATTATGGCCCCAGATCGTCCCCTCGGCGCGGTAGTAGCCACCCAGAGAGATGATGGAGCCGAAGACGTCGGGATGGTGCACAGCGATATTCATCGCGCCAAAGCCGCCCATGGAGAGCCCACCGATGGCGCGATGCGCAGCATCCGGAATCGTGCGATAGTGCTGATCGACATAGTGCACGAGATCGCGCATGACGTATGTCTCGATCAGTTGGCGATGATCAAAGCTATCAGCCCACTCGCTGGTCGCCCCCGGTCGCCCGTTGCCATCCGGGAAGACCATAATCATCTCTTGAATCGTGCCGGTATCGATCAGCGTATCGGCGGACTCGACCGCCTTCCCGCCCTTGATCCAGTCGATATCTTTGCCAGGCGAACCGTGCAGCAGGTAGAGCACGGGATAATGTTTCTTTTGTCCCTGTGGCGTATTATAAGATGGTGGCAGGTAGACCAGAAAAGGCTTGCGCTGCCCCTTCAGAGCCACGCTCACCAGCGTATTCGACACTATCGTACCATGCGTCGGCAGTCCGGGAGCGAGGGCATGAACCACCGGCACAGTGTGCAGCCCCACGTCCGGCCCGAACGTAAACAGGTCACCGGAAGCGCTCGCCAGGAACAGCAATCCCACAACTACAAAAACCCCGAGCCACTGTCCGATCAGCTTGAAGATCCTATCCACCCGCGCAATAGCGGTCGTTTCACCGCCATTTACCGCCACCGGTGCCGTCGTTTGCCGCGCGAGACGACGGCGCATGAAAAGACGCCAGGTGCCATACAACAGGTCGTAGAACGGATCGAGCAGCACTTCAGCAAGCGCGATGCCAACGGCGGACCCAATGAACGCAACCAGCAGGGCAAGCGCCATCATCGTCACCGACGTATTCACCAGCGCGCCCCGAACCAGTGGCTCCAGGAGGCCACCGGGATCGCGCAGCGGCTGCAACTCGATACGGATAAAGTTTGCCAGGTAGCCGAACCAGAAGACGATCCCCGCCCCCAGGACCGCACCGGCCTTACGGCGTCCCAGCAGCGCCCCGATAAGGGCCGCGCCCGCCGTCATCAGCAGCGCGACCACCAGCGTGGTGCGCTGTGGATCGAGCCCGATGTTGATGATAATCGAAGAGATACCAACCACAACGGAATCGCGAAAGAGCAGTTCTCCGCCCAGTAGTGTGCCGAGCAGGGAAATAAAGAACAGGAGGACAAAGCGCATGCGACCGATTCTATAGCGCTCAGAGGGAAAAAGCTTCGTTACTTTCATTGGTAAGCGACTCCGTATAGGTCCTATCTATGAGCACGCATTGTGCCGGGTAAATTTTCTTGAGCTAAGATAATATACGCTGGCTGAGGCTAAAAGTTCCGCATGCATTTGTGGTGAAAGCAATTAAGTTCCTTGACAAATCCTCAACTATCTTCAATACTTGTTAATAGCAGTACAGTAAAAGACGCCCATGGACCCATCGTCCCCATGAGAAACTTTGTCTCTTTCTACAAAGTAGCAGTGTGGGAGTAGTTGATGCCCCGCATATGGGAGCGCGGACCGCTCGCGCCAGGAGAGCGGAATTGTTGGGGTGCATAAATCTTCCATTTCCAGCGTTGTAGT
>DAOTTD010000085.1:0-17612 GCA_034438015.1 Ktedonobacteraceae bacterium
ATCATCTTAACAGCACTTGGCGTAGACCTGGAAGGGAACAAGGATGTGCTGGCTTTGCGGGCTTGTGCAGAGGAAGACAAAGATGGCTGGAGTTGTCTTTTACAAGACGTGCGCCGTCGTGGGGCAACGCAGATGGATTTGATCGTGACCGATGGGCATGAGGGACTGCTCGCGGCTGTCTCTGCCCTCTTTTCCGCTACTGCCCGACAACGCTGTGTGGTGCATAAACAGCGCAATGTGCTTAACGCCATTCCCCATCGGGAGCGCAAAGAGGTCAGCACAGAATTGGCCGGGATCTTCAAACAAGAGAAAAAAGAGGATGCACTGCTCAATTTTGCGGTATTTCAAGCCAAATACCAGAAGTGCTACCCCGAAGCAGTCCGCAGCCTCTGTGAAGATGAAGACCATCTCTTCACCTTTTACGCTTTTCCGCCAGTCATGCACCGTTACATTCGCACCACCAATGCTATTGAAAGCTTTTTTAGTAATGTTCGAGGACGCACCGATCAGATAGATGCGTTCACGACGGAAACTTCATGCCTGACCATCGTTTGGGCGGTGATGCAAGGGATACGTTTGCCAAGGATTCCGGTCGGCTAAAAGCTGACACTGATTGTTATTAGCAGAGAAGCAACCAGCCAAAAAGGGTGGAATGGAGGGAGGTGTTGTTTCCAGATGGACTTGTGTAACCGGTTGGCTTCAGAAAGCTTTTTCCTGGTGTGTTTTGCAAGCTCGTGCTGCATTTTTCTGCTTCGCCAGTTCTTGTGGGCAGCATGCTCTCGATCTTGTCTCTTTGCTTGCCTGTTTACTCCTAACCTCTACACAAAAAGCGCGATACCGTTGGCGAATTGGTGGACACAGAATCAGGCAATCTTCTTAGGCGCAAGAGCAGCAAAGTGAGATATTCTCGTTTTCTCCACTTTTTCTCCTGTTATGAAGCTATCGAGACGAAGAAGATTGAGAGCAGCAGCAATGAAGGAATGTTGTAATGATGCTTTTTGTAATCCAATATAGCGGGATTGGCGTAATCCGAGTGCTCGCACTCCCTGAGAATGCGTCCCTTCAATCCCCGCACGTTTGGCATAGGTCACCTGAAATTCCTCTGTTTCTTGCTGTTTGCGTCTGCGTTGGAGCTGAAGAAATTCCTCTTGAGAACGAATAGACAGACGCCTGGGCTTCTCTTGTGCACGAGTACACAGCGAGCGGCAAGGACACTGCCGACACGTTTGCTCGTCAAAGCGAATGTAGAGCTTGGGATGCCCATGCTGATCACGCGTCTCCTTCCAATCGATACTCTTGTGTCCTTGTGGGCACGTGGCCTCTCTTGCCGCAAAATCAACGTCAAATCCTGAGAGATCATAGCCCTTCCCAGCTTTGGCTTGCCATTGGTTATTTCTGCTCACCGGTCCCAATAACTCCACTCCTTACTGCTCGCGGCTCTCTACGATGGACCCTGCATCTACATATCCTGCATCCACGAGATGCGTCTGAGGAAGCAAATGACGCTGTGCTAACTCCTCATGCACCTGTTGTGTTTGTTTCATATCACTTGCTGTTGCATCAGTCGTTTGAACGCAGGTGATCAGATGGGGATAGTCAGGATCACACGTTTCACTGAGATGTACTTTGTATCCATACCACGAGAATCCACCTTTTCTGCCGATATGAGCTTCTGGATCATAAGGCGAGCGCAACGTGAGATGAGCAGGAGGAAGAGTATCTTTGTTTCGTAAACGTAAGTGACCATCTTCCCAGAAAAAGTGCTGAACCCAGATTTGGCGCAGGGTTTGGACCTGAGGCAAGGAAGCTAGCAGAGCAGGAGTCTCTTCTTGATAGAGCATCGAAAGCAGTTGTGAGCCATCTCGCCCAACCTGTTCCAAAAATACTTCGTGCTCTTCTTTCTTGATTGATAATCTGGATTCTTCTATGCGACGTTCGTAGCGTTTGAACCAGTCAACGGGCACCCACTGTTGCAACCATTGGGGAGCCTGGACAGCTATCTCATTGAGGGTAGCACGTAGCGTTTCCGGCAGCAGTTCGACACGGTGGTATCGATGCACTGCTGCCAGAATGTGCGTCGAGTCAGTCCGTTGGCTTCCTCGTTTTTTGAGGTAGCCTTGCTCACTCAGCTTTGCCACAAGCAACTCGAAGAGACGGTGCTCCGCTTGATGTTCAACCAGGCGAGTCCGAAATTCGGAGAGCACACTAAAATCGAAGCCCGGGTCGGTCAGCTCCAGTCCGAGTAAATATTTGATGTCCATGCGAGAGCGTACTGCATCTGCTGCTTGACGGTCTGTCAACTCTTCCATATACTGTACAAGGCAGACCAGGGCCAATCTCCACGGGGCTTCTGCTGGTTGCCCTCTTCGTGGGAACAGATCAGCAAACTCCTGATCATCAAAAATCGTACCCAGAACATCTCGTAAGCGGATATAACGGTTTCCTTTGGGGAAGCTGGCTTTGGCGACACGAACTGTTTCTTCTGGCACGTCCCCTATTTTCTCTGGCTGCAATGACATCGTTTTTCTCTCCTTTTGCCTGCTTCACTCGTTCTTGCTCGATCTCCTGAGCAGAGCTTTGCTGCTAGCTTCCCCGATGTCATCCTTTCCGTCTAGTGCCCCACCAATTCGCCAACGGTATCAACTATCGGGATGGTGTCGTTGTGAACAGTTGGCAGCTAGTTCAGAGCCGTCTTTTGTGATTGCATAGGAATCCAGGTAAAGAGGAACATCCCCATCGAGGAGAAAATCTACAAAGGGCAACTTGTACTGCGGTTTATGGATGCCAAAATATTGTGAGAACCAAAGAAAGGATTTTTGCTCTTCCAATTCCATCGGTCGCACCTCGACTTGCAGAAAACTCATAGGCACCTAAAGGGTTTTCAGTCCTTAGTTGCAGGTACTATCAATGACTCATGATACTACCTTAGATATGAGGGTGAAATATATCTGCCAGTCAAGTAGTATATCATAGGAAATAGAATTTCAGCAGCGTTTATGTTTTCCACACTTGTATTTGTGATTGATCAATGCCCCTGCTAGTTATCTGTACTAACTCATCTCATTACTATGTTAGACTCTCTCTACTTATAAGCCGATGAAGCCAATATGCCGTACCGTTGCTCTCATGGTACAACGGTACGGCTCTCGCCATAGATCGCTCTTTCTTCTCGTTGTTTACATTACTCTGGTGAAAAGAATGAGCTATCATCCTGGCTTGTCGGTGGCGTCTTCGGTTGCTTCGGTTCTGGTGGTGTCTTGGGCGTCGGTCCCGTTGCCGTTTTGGGCGCTGGTAAGCCAATCACAGGCGGGGGCGGTGCCGATGGGTCAGGTGTGACGGTGACGCGTGAAGCTAGTGGCGTAAAGGGGATACGCGTCTCTGCCAGAAGCTCAGGGTCTCGATAATACGGGGTATTCTGTACAAGCAAGGGATGATACTTGCTGATAAATACCAGCAGCGTGCCATCCCGCATGGTGCGTAATTCATCAGAGGTCATCAGGTCGCGGTGCGTCTCTCCCTGCGTATAGGTCCGTGCCGAAGTGGAAAGCCACTCCGCATCGCCGCGCTCACTCTGACTAAACGTTCGGACGGTGGTTTTGCCAAGTTTTTCACTGTAGTAGCGTGTTTCCTGTAATCCACAACCAGGAAACACAATTTGAGTGGTGCAGTTGGAAAGAATGGTTTCGCGTCCATTTTCGCCATAGGTTTCACGCAACTGCCCAAAATCCTGAACGGCGAGAATGAAGGCAATACCACGGCTGCGCACGGTGCTAATATATCTGGCAAATTTGGGGATGATCCCCGCATTACAAAACTCATCCAGGTAGAAGACGAAATCGCGGGGAAGTCGTCGGCCTGGACTACGGGTAGCACGTCGCAACATGGAACTCATCATCTGCATAATCAGGCAGGCGGAAAGCGGTTCCAGGCGTTGGGCTTCATCTTCGGGAATGGAAAGAAACAACACGGTTGGGCTGTCTACCATGCGGGTAAAATTGAGATCGTTGGAGCTGGTCACTTCCCGTAAGCTAGGATTATGAAAGCGGAAAAAGCGGGTTGCCATTTCCACCATGATGCTTCCTGCCAGTCGATCATTTTTCTGTACGTGCTCGAAAAAGGCGGTTGCCACTTTTTTGACCAGGGGTGATGGACTACTGCGAAACAGCTTTTCAACATCTTCAAGTGTTGTGCCACAGAGAATATCAATCAGGCGGCTAAAGGGCGCGTTGGGTTCTGTGGTTCGTAAATGGAGGACGGTCGAGGCAACCAGGAGCTTAGGGGCAGAGTTCCAGAACGCTTCGCGGCTCGTCCCAGTGTTATCAATCAAGCAGTTTGCCAGGGCCTCGGCGTCGTCCATGTTATGCACATGGACAAGGGGGTTATAGTGGCAACTCTTGTATGGCTCGGTGGGTGCAAACACAAAACACTGATGGAACTGTGCCAGATGGCCGAGGGCCAAATCGACTAATTCGCCTTTAGTATCGTTGATAAACAGACTGCGACTCCCGTACTCACGGAGCAGAGCGGGAACAACGATACGGGACGTTTTGCCAACTCCTGTCGGGGCCAGTAAGAGGACATGGGACTGCTGCATCTGTTCATCCAGGACAATGAGCTTTTTATGGTAGCGGCCAAGATGCATTTTCGAGGGAGGCGCTGTCCCTACAGTCAGCGCTTGACTAATGGCCTTCTGTTCTTTGCGTGGCGTGGTCACAAGCGTTCCATAGGTCTTGAGTTCTTCATTGGTGGCAAGGTGTGCGGAACCATGCGCGTCTGTGGTTTGCTTTCGTGGGGATAAGAGGGCCAGAAGAGTCAGGCACAACGCGAAAAGAGGAGCGTAGTTGATGACAAGAGACATGGTACTCTGTTGATGAGATGCCAATGGATGAGAGAAGATGGGAAGAACCTGTGTTTTGATCTCGATGGCTGCCCATATCAGGAGCAGGAAGAAGACAAGGTATGAGAGGCGCTTACGGGTCTGCTGTGTCATCGGTCAAAATCCTCCAAAGAAGGGCTAAGGGGTTCATGCTCTGAAAAAAGGCTAAGGGGGTCGCGCTCCGATGGTGGCACTTCAGACTCACGATCAATGGTATGATCGGCCATATCAAGCTCATGACTGTTAATGGTAGAATAACTTTTCGCGTTTTGACCCATATATTTTCGTGTATCTCAAGAGTTGAGAGGCATAAACGGCATACTCTGACACAAATCTTTTCGCTGCATCTTTTACCGCTGTAGACGCCCAATCCCTTCTTCACTCTCATTCCATTTCGCACTATGGCGAAGTGATATCTGACAAAAACGAAAAGATATGGGCCAAAAACTTGCCTCTTTCAATACTCTCTGGTATACTTGTCATTGGCTCCCATTCCGGTGATACTGCGCTTGAAAGCACCTCGCTTCCATAAGACAAACAGGAGAAAAAAGACACGATGGCTCGGCTCACAGACGAGGAATTTCGCGCCTGGTGCTCTCGCCTTAAGATTGAGCCTCAGACCGAAGCCTACATTCAACGCATTCGCGAAGCTTCCCCGGAGCGTAAAGTGCAGAGCCTTGCCTCCAATCTGAGCGGACGCTACCCCAGCCTGAAAATGGGGTTCTCCATCCAGTTTGAAAGTCAACATGTGGAGTTGTGGGGCATTTACACGATGGAGCGTGATTCTGATGTGTTGGAAATGTACGATCAACCCACCCGTATCCAGCTCCACTACCAGGCACGCTCCGGGCGCAAGACCTCGCCGTGGCATACCCCGGATTTCTTGGTCTTGCGGCGAAATGGAGCCGGATTTGAAGAGTGGAAAAAAGCCTCCTCGCTCGACAAACTCGCCATCAGTCAGCCTCATCGCTATCAGCGTCAGGCATCGGGCGGGTGGAATTCGCCTCCAGGCGAGCAAGCGGCGCAGTTGCTTGGCCTTTCCTACCGTGTGCGGAGCTCTGCTGAGTATCATCCGCTCTACATCGAGAATCTGAAGTTTCTTCAGGATTTTTGGACCCACCCGTTTCACGTTGAGACGGAGCAAGAGGCACTGGTTTTGGAGAGCCTGCAAGCCTATCCAGGGGTGAGTGTGCAATCGTTGCTTGACGCTCACCCTGGTCTCCCCGTCGATGTGGTTTGGGCCATGCTCACCAAGCAATGTCTCTTTACCGATCTCTCCGCCGCCTCTCTCATGAGTTGGGATCAGGTCTTTTTGTATCGTAGCGCCGCAGAAGTTCCTGCAGCCAACGGAGCACGCCACGATGGCAAAGAAGCCATCCCGCTCGCCTCACGCCTGCTGTGGGATGGGCGACTGTGGGAAGCTGAGGTCCAAGACACAACGGTCGTGCTCCGGCCAGAGAGCGGTGCGCCTTTCACCCTCGCCTCAGAACATTTCCAGCGTCTGCTGAACGAGGGCGTGATCAAGCCAGAGCGACTGGAAACTCCCTCACCCCTGCGCGATTCCACGCGGGACATCTTGTCTCACGCCGGGCCAAAGGCACTGGAAGCCGCGAATCGACGCTGGCGCGAGATCCTGGCATACACCCGTGGGGAAGCGATCACGGTGACGGTGCGCTCCGTCCAGAACTGGATGGCCGCCTTTCGTCGTGCGGAGGCAGAGTCGGGATGTGGGTATCTTGGACTCCTGGATCAGGTGGCTCGACGCGGCAACCGCAACGCGCGTGTCCCAGATGCCTCCAAGCAGTTGTTAGAGGAGTTTTTGACCACCCATTACGCTCAGCCTGTGGCCAAACGTGCGGCGGCAGTCTACCGACTCTATCGAGAGGAATGTCAGAAGCAGGGGCTTGCTCCCATCGGGGAGCGAACTTTTTACCGAGAACGAGCTCGCTTCACGACGCAGGAAGTGACGACTCTGCGCCGAGGCAAACGAGCGGCCTATGCGTCGCAGCCTTTCTTCTACTACCTGGACCAGACGACTCCGCGACACGGAGGGCGTCCCTTTGCACGAGCGCATCTGGATCACACCGAATTGGATCTGGTCCTGGTCTCCTCGGTGACAGGGAAGCCCCTTGCCAGGCCCTGGGCCACCTTCATGACCGATGCCTACAGCCGACGGGTGCTGGCTTGCTATGTGACATTTGATCCCCCAAGCTACCGCTCCGCCATGATGGCCTTTCGGCTGTGTGTCCAGCGCTACGGGCGACTCCCCCAGGAACTGGTGGTGGATCAGGGTCCTGAGTTCGGCAGTGTGTACTTTCAGTCGTTGCTGACCCGCTGTTTGGTGACGCAACTGGATCGTCCCCCACACCAGCCGCGTTTTGGATCCGTCGTGGAACGTCTTTTTGGAACGGCAACAACGGAGCTGCTCAACCAACTACGAGGCAACACTCAGGCTAGCAAAACGCCCCGGCACATGACCCGTGATGTCGATCCAAAGCGACTTGCCGTCTGGACGCTGGAACGTTTTGCCTCCCGCCTCTCTGAATATGTCCATGAGGTGTATGATCAAATGGATCACCCCGCCCTCGGCCAAAGCCCTCGTGAATCATACGCGCAAGGAATGACGCTCGCTGGGAGCCGTTCGCATTGCTTGATTCCTTACTCAGAGGACTTTTTGATGCTGACGCGCCCCTCGACGGCGACGGGAACCGTCAAAATTCATCCCTCGCGTGGGATTACGGTGAATGGATTACATTACTGGCATGAGAGTATGCGATCTCCTGATCAGTCTGGTCGTTTGGTGCCTGTGCGCTACGAACCCTTCGATATGGGCTTTGTATACGCCTACATCGGCGGCCAGTGGCTCGAATGCATTGCCGATGCCTTCGCTTCTGTGCATGGTCGATCAGAACGGGAGTGGAACCTGATTCTGGATGAGTGGCGAGAACAACAGCGCCAGCATGACCAGAAGCGAATCACCCTCAATGGACCACTCCTGGCACAATTCTTGCAAACCATGATGAACGACGAGGCTCTTTTGCTCCAGCGCCAGCGCGATCTCGAAGAGCAAACGCAGCGAGAGGCTCTCCTCTTGAAGAGACCGAAAACGCTAGAGAAAACGCGAGATGTGCCACCACGCATTGAATTGGACCTGACCAAGATTTCACGGTATGAGGAGTATCGCTAATGCCACCGTTAGAACCAAAGCTTCAAACGCGCTTAGAAGCCTTCATCGACTTCAAAGTCAAGCATCCTCGCCTGGAAGAAATGGATCGTGACTTGATGCGACTCATTTCTGGGCACAGGAGATACACGATGTTGGCCCTCTTTGGGGCAACTGGGGTGGGGAAATCAACCGTCATGAAGCGTGTGGCCAAGCGACTCCGAGAAGAAGAACCGGACCCATCGGTCGTGCCGGTCGTCGTCACTCGTGCCTCCCCGGAAGATATCGGTGCGTCTGCCCGTCTGGATTACTACCGCCAGGTCCTCGCACAGCTGCAAGGGCATGTGGGAGTGCGCGACCGGGTGAAGAATCTGCCGCTGTTTACCAACCCGGAGAGAAAGAGTCGTGATCCCGCAGAATGGCTGGATATGCGAGCAGCGGTCCAATACGCGCTTTCGCTGCTCCGGGTGAAAGTGGTGTTCGTGGATGAGGCGCAACACCTGATGTATGTCGATATGCCACACAAGCCCACAGCTCAACTTGATTGGTTAAAGACCTTTACTGAGCAAACAAATGTTCTGCATGTCTTAGTCGGGAATTTCGATTTGTACGACTGTTGCAACCTGAATGCGCAAGCAGCGCGGCGGATGCGTGATCTGCCTTTTCATCGCTACCATCTCAACAACGAAACCGAGTGCTCGGAATTTGCCACCGCGTTGCGCACGTTCCTGGAAGAGGTGCCGCTTGCTGTCGATGTGCCAGGCTTGCTCTCTCACTGGCGCTGGTTTGGAGAGTGGAGTCTGGGATGCATCGGGGTGCTGAGTGACTGGTTGGTAGAAACGGTGGACGCGCTATGCAAGCAAGGGGAAACCACCTTAACCATAGAGGCGCTCAAAAGACATGCGTTGCAGCCGGACCAACGGGTCCGTATGGAAATGGAGGCCCGCACGGGGGAGCGCAAAGTGGAGTTGGCAAAAGCCCAGAGCGAGCAAGAACTCCAGCGACTGCTTGGAACCCCGGCCACTCTTCCCGGTACCACACCCGCCGATCATTCGGCCAATGGTGCATCGGATGTGAGTGCAACCCCTAAGCAGACCGTGAGCACAGGCAGCAAAACACGGATTGAGCGTGCCGCAACCCGCGATCTCGTCGGAGATCAGGTGAAAACGGCGAAGACCCTCAAATGTACCTTTGCGGGCGTAGTCGCGATCGAAGCAAAGCGTTTTCTGGAGAGTGGCATCAAGCTAGTGGAATGCCCCAACTGTGCAAGCACGCGCTCGCTCTCCCCGCGCAATGGCGTCCTCAGGTTTCCGTCTCATGACAAACCCATACCCCGAATACTGATCAACGATGGGCCATGGGTGAAGCGGCCTGGGACCTGGTTGGAGGATAGAGAAAGCAAGATCGAGTCAGGTACCATCTGGGCAGCGGCTCGTCTCTCACAGGAGGTCGACATGGCAAAGCAAGAACAAAAGGAGGTCAACTGATGGGAGACCGCGTGGGACAACAGTTTGGTAACTATCGCTTGAGCCGTCTGCTGGGACAGGGCGGCTTTGCCGAGGTCTACCTGGCAGAGCATCTGCACCTCGGGACTCCTGCGGCCATCAAAGTGCTCACGACTCGGCTCAGCGAGCAGGAGCGCGAGCATTTTCGTCACGAGGCCCGCACCCTGGCTCGCCTCATCCATCCCCATATCGTGCGCCTCCTCGATTTTGGCTTGCGGGAGGGCGTGCCTTTCCTGGTAATGGAGTATGCCAGCGGCGACACCCTGCGCACGCTGCACCCCAAAGGAACAGCCCTGCCTCTGGAGACCGTCGTTTCCTACGCCATACAAGTCGCCGCAGCCTTACAGTATGCCCATGAGCACCAGGTGATCCATCGCGATCTCAAACCCGAGAATCTGCTGCTGGGGCGCAGCAACGAAGTGCTCCTCAGTGACTTTGGCCTAGCCGTCCTCATCGAGAGTGCCCGCTCCCAGCCCTCCCAGGAGACGGCTGGCACCCTCGCCTACATGGCGCCAGAACAACTCCAGGCCCATCCGGTCCCTGCCAGTGATCAGTACGCCTTAGGGGTTGTGGTCTATGAATGGGTGAGTAGAACATGCCCCTTTTCCGGCTCGTGGGCCGAAATGGTCAGTCAGCACCTCACGGTGCCTCCTCCCTCCCTGTGCGCACGGGTGCCCATGCTTCCCGCAGCGGTGGAGTCCGTCGTCTTCAAGGCCCTGGCCAAGGACCCCACGCGGCGCTTTGCCAGTGTGCAGGACTTTGCCCAGGCCCTGGAAGGGGCCTGCCGAACGGAAGCGTCGTCAGGACGCACGCTACCGCTTCTGGACGCGGCAGACCCAGCCGAAGCCGGACGAAGGCCAGCCTCCATCCCTCACCTTCCCAGGGGCACCGTGACCCTGCTCTTTAGCGACATGGAGGGCTCCACCTCCCTGCTCCAACAGATAGGCGAGCACTACACACAGATACTCGGCGAGTGTCGCCGCTTCCTGCGTGCCGCATTCCACCGCTGGCACGGGCACGAGGTCGATACGCAAGGGGATAGCTTCTTCGTGGCCTTTGCGCGTGCCACCGATGCCCTTGCCGCTGCGGTCGACGCCCAACAGGCACTGTCACGCCATGCCTGGCCCGAGGGGGTGGGCGTGCGTGTGCGCATGGGGGTGCATACCGGCGAACCGCAGCTTGGCGCTGAGGGCTATGTGGGCCTGGATGTGCATCGCGCCGCCCGCATCATGAGTGCTGGGCATGGAGGGCAGGTGCTGCTTTCGCAGACCACACGGGACCTGGTGGAACAGAACCTGCCGGAAGGAGTGAGCCTACGCGACATGGGAGCCCATCGCCTCAAAGACCTCGGGCACCCTCAACGTCTCTTTCAGCTCGTCATTGCGGGTTTGCCTGCCGACTTTCCGGCCCTCAAGACAGTCGACGCCTCTCCCAACAACCTGCCCGTTCCGTCTACTGTGCTGATCGGGCGTGAGCGGGAAGTGGCGACTGTAGCGCACCTGCTGCGTCGTGAAGATGTACGGTTGCTCACGCTCACCGGTCCTGGTGGCATCGGCAAAACCCGCCTGGGCTTGCAGGTGGCCGCCGAACTGAGTGAGCTGTTCACTGAGGGCGTGTATTTCGTGAACCTGGCTCCCATTCGCGATCCTGAGTTCGTCGTACCTACCATCGCCCAGACGCTCGACGTCAAAGAGACCGCGGATCAAACACTACTGGACCATTTGAGCGCATTCCTGCGAGAGAAGAGGTTGCTCCTCCTGCTGGATAACTTTGAGCAGGTGGTCGATGCCGCCAGACAGGTGGCAGCCTTGCTCGCTGCTTGCCCAAAACTCAAAATTGTAGTAACGAGTCGCATGACGCTCCATGTACAAGCCGAGCATGAATACGCCGTCCCCCCGCTGGCATTGCCCGATCCCAAGCGCCTGCCCGATCTTGCGGCGCTGTCGCAGTATGAGGCAGTGGCCCTCTTCATCGCACGTGCCCAGGCCGTCAAACCCGATTCTCAATTGACCAACGCCAATGCTTCAGCCATCGCAGAGATCTGTGTGCGCCTGGAGGGGTTACCGCTGGCGATCGAGTTGGCGGCAGCCCGTATCAAACTGCTTCCGCCACAAGCTTTGCTTGGACGGCTGGGTCAGCGGTTGACGGTGTTGACCGGCGGAGCACGGGATGCCCCTGCAAGGCAGCAGACGCTGTGCAACACGATCGCCTGGAGCTACAATCTTTTAGATGCTACCGAGCAGCGACTCTTCCGCTGGCTCTCCGTTTTTGTGGGCGGCTGCACACTTGAAGCGGTCGAAGCGGTTTGTGCCTTCCTTGACATCAGCACCGAGGCGGTGTGGGTGTTGGAAGGGGTAGCCTCCCTCATCGACAAGAGCTTCCTTCAACAGAAGGAGCAGGAGGATGGCGAGCCACGCTTCGTGATGCTGGAGACGCTTCGTGAGTATGGGTTGGAGGCTCTCGCGGCGTCTGGAGAGATGGAGTCCACCCGCCAGGCTCATGCTACCTACTACCTACGGTTCTCAGAGGAGGCCGAGCCCAAGCTCCATGGTCCACAACAGGTCATGTGGCTGGAGCGGTTAGAGCAAGAGCATGACAATCTGCGAGCAGCACTTCGGTGGTTGTTGGAACAAGGACAGACCAACCAGAGCAGAAGGGAGATGGCCTTGCAATTAGCAGGGACCCTCTGGCGCTTCTGGGCGGTGCGTTGTCACTACAGTGAGGGACGGACTTTCCTGAAGCAGGCATTGGCAGGAAGCCAGGAGATCAGGGCAGCGGTACGGGCGAAGGCCCTCATCGCTGCGGGAGAATTTGCTCTTGACCAGGGGGACTCTGCCCAAGCAGAGGTGCTCTTGGAGGAGGCTCTCGCACTTTTCCGACAAATCGGAGATAGACGAGGCAGCGCACACACTCTGTGGGTGTTAGGGAAGGTAGCCTCGAGCAGTGGCGACTTGACAGCGGGACGCACATTGTTGGAGGAGGCCCTCACACACTCGCGGGAGGTGGACGACAAAGAGTACATTGCCTGGTCGCTCTTGAGTTTGGCCTTTATAGAGAGCAACCAAGGAGAGTATGTCAGAGCACGTTCCTTGCTCGAGGAGGCACTGATGATCCAGAGAGCACTAGGGAACAAGAAAGGCATTGTCTCCTCGCTTCTTAACTTAGCAGAGGTTCTGTTTGTTTCTCAAAGTGATCGGGCAACTGCGGACTCCCTGCTCGAGGAAGGTCTCAGGCTCTCGAAAGAGCTGGGCGACAAGGAAGCTCTTGCCTCCTCGCTCCAGCTCTTAGGGCAAGTAGCTCTCGAACGAGGTGATATTGACATGGCAGGTTCGCTGGCAGAGGAGAGTGTGGTGCTCTGGCGGGACATGGGGGATCGGGCCGGTACCGTCTGGTCAATTGGTCTTCTAGCAAGGGTAGCTATTTCGCGGGGTGACTACGTGGCAGCACGTGCCCTCTACGAGGAGGGCCTAGCTTTAGCCAAGGAGATAGGCGACAAGTGGAACATTGCCTCCTCCCTGGAAGGACTGGCGCAGGTCGTCGCCCTCCAGGGAGAGCAGCTATGGGCAGCACGACTCTGGGGAGCGGCCAACGCTCTGCGTGAAGCCATCCATACACCTCTGCCACCTGCCGAGCGTGCTGACTACGAGCGCTCGGTCGCTGCAGCCCGAGGCTCTCTTGGCGAGAAGGCCTTCACCGCCGCATGGTCTCAGGGACGCGTTATGTCGCCAGAGCAAGCTCTTGTGGCGCAGGGATGGGAGACGATAATGACGCTCCCAGCAGATCAGCCACCGACATCACCAATGAAGGCCACACCCACCTATCCCGAGGGCCTGACCGCCCGCGAGGTGGAGGTGCTGCGCTTGGTGGCCCAAGGGCTCACTGATGCTCAGGTGGCCGAACAGTTGGTCATCAGTCCCCGCACCGTTAACACGCACCTGACGTCGATCTACGGTAAGATTCAGGTCACCTCGCGCAGTGCTGCGACCCGCTATGCCATCGAGCACCAGTTGCTGTAACGCTTCCCCTCTGGTTTCTGCTCGTCCTCTGCCAGAGTTTGGCCTCCTGCTTCCACTGAAGAAGTGCCCTGGTGTAGTATCACCACATCTCGGTGAACCCCGTCGTTTCGCCTCCTAGTTAGTAGGGAGCAAACACCACCTACAGCTTTACTCCTTTCCTTTTCACTCTCCCCTTCGCCTGGGTTTTTGTGCTTTGCCAGGATTAGATTCCGGCATTGTCAGATAACCTTGCCACTTTTTGAGCGTGACTGGCAGAGCTTAAAACTGGCACTTCGCCAGAATTCCTTGCCGAAAGTGCAGGTTGCCACTTCTGGACTGCCAACAGGATTCTTCACCTGGCAGGTCAAAAGGCAAGCCGTATCTGCCTGTCAAATCGGTTCTTGCAGCCGCCTTTATCTGACAACGCGGCACGGTTATTTGACAATCATTTTCCGCGAAAGCTCCGCGAAGGCCGCGCCTTCCGCTTCTCATGAGGCTTTAGCCGTGCTGGCGCTGATTTTTCAAGATGCAACCAGAATTTTTAGACGGGCAGTGTTGAGGCCGAGCTTCTCGCCAGGAATCGCAGTCCTCGCGGCAGGGATCGCCATCATTTCTCTGCCACAGAGCCATTTATGTGGCGAAGTGGCATCATTATTTGGCAAAGCACAGTTTTTCGTTCCCATTGTTCCTCAGAGGCCAAGGACACTCGGTCCTAACTCATGATACCCCATGAACAGCCAAAAACGAAAAGTTATGCGGCAGGAAATGACCTGTTTCTGTTTCCCGTGTTCTGTATTGTGACCAAGAAAACGGGAAATACAGGCACGGAAAAGTTATGCGGCAGAACTCACCCGATAGCGGATGGTGCTTATCTGCTCCACAGGCTGCTCGAGGACGATTCGACGAAAAGTTATGGAGAGGAAAAAACGAACCGAAATTCGACAAACAACAATGAAACTCTTTCTCTAGAAGCTGGTGAAAGTGGAAATCGCTATGCTCGCGTCCAGACTCACGGAGTTGGTCGTAATCTTTGGTGTAGAGTTTAACAGGTTCTTCACGGCCCGTCTCCTGGTTGGAGCCAGCACCCGCAACAACGACATGCACATGAGGATGCTCGGTGTTCTGGTGGTGGACCGCAAACCAATGGAGTTCTTTCCCCTGCGCTTCCTCTAAATCGTGCATGACCTGGCGTATCCATTCTCGCCAATCGTTGACGGGTTCCTCGTCACTGGGAGAAAGGACAATTTTGTGATAGTTCACGCTGGTACTCGTGTGGTCCATCACCTCCTTGACCGCATCGCGGCGATTGACGACATTGTTGTCCTTGCTGAAAATGCGTCGATCGTCGCGGCTTTCAAGGGCGATCTCTCTACTTCGGTGTTCGATATATTTAAAATGGGACCTTAGTCTTGCACGCGCGGCTTGACGATTCCCACGTACATATCCGCTCCCCTTTGCTATCATACGAAATGTCCTAGAACTCCCTTCTCTTTTCCGACGTGGCTTATCAGGCTGGTTCATGAGGGATACATACGAAATATGTATCCCCCTATGTATCTGGTATGTATTGGCAGTTGGAGGGAAAACACCTATCCACGCCCTAAGCGCTTCATGATCGCTTCAACATGGTTCTCGTAATGGTGGCGTAATTCGCGTTGCATCTCATCGTCAAAGGTCAATGTAATGCCTCCGCCTGCTTGTGTGTGGATCGTTGCTTCTAATTCGACAGTGTTTAAGGTGGTTTGTAGCTCACGCCAATTTACAGGCGGTCCCGCAAGTAGGGAAATGGAACCTGTTTGAGAGACGGTATCAATAATGGTATACCATTCCCGTAGAAATATGGGGATACGGAAAGAGACACGAACGGGCGTATGCATGACGACGTGAAAAACAAAGTAACAATCAAGGCGGCTCTCATTAATGTAACTCCAAGTAAGGGTACTTGTACCTGGGCCTTCGGTGGCATGGACACGGGCAAGATCGCGTATTTCAGGTCGTTTTGTAACGTCAACCCAGAGCATTGTTTGTGGTGGGAATGGGGCGTCAGGAAACGTGAAACTGAGTCCAGACAAGCGCCCGTTTTGTTGTGGCGGTGTCATCGCTAGAATCAGAGCATCCTGAACAGAGAGAGTTTCAGACGACTCAAAGAACGCTCGTAGCTCTTTATCGGACATGTATGGTTTGTATCGCTGGTTGTTATCAGACATGCCTATCTTCTCCTTGTGTGGATAGATACATGTTTAGCTCTTTGCAAGAGAACCCTTTTCTACTACGAATCAGCAGGCATATTGTTACACAAACTTAGGACAAATTTTCTTGTGGGAACAACGAAACTGATCAGGCGTACTTGTATGTTTGCAAGGATGCCAATATATTGGGCTACGCTGCCTGTAACCACTCTCTTAGATCACTAATGAGATTGCGAATATCTTGCGGCGCTGGAACCTTAAACTCAGTAGTTTGGCAGGCCCATTTCTCATCGTTGGCGTTTCCGCGTCCCTCGCACTGCATTGGAAGGTCAATACCTGTAGCTGGGCAACCCCATCTCGGTGGCCGTCGCGCGATTGCCGTTGCTCCCATCCGATAGGTAGTGCTCCGGGAGCTGGGCGCCAACGGCGATCATGAGCTTAATGGCCCTGCCATCTTCGGCGGCCTCGTTCGCGTTGATCTCAGGCTTGACCGCCGACCATTGCTCGGACTCGTTGTGGATGACCACGCTCCCCGGTTCGGGCGGATATGCATACTCCATTTTCTTGCGGTCGATCGCCTTCTTATCGGCTCCCTGCAATTGCACGTCCCACAAAAACGCGCCTTTATACTTATTTATGCGTACCCTATCGGTGAGCCAGTCTTTGTAGCGACGCAGCCAGGGAATGAGCGTCGCCAGGTCGCTCTTGCCCCTTTTAGCGTTGGAGACCTTGTTGATGCAGAACTGATCTCCCCTGCTCAAGTGCTCACTTTCCTCAAATTTCCTCTTCCGTACCAGCTCAAACGGCACCATACGAACTAGAATGAACTGGTGTGGAACGGTGCAGGGAATAGCTGCACGTTCAAATGTTCTAACTCGGAAAGAAGGAGTGAACTGATGGACTACAGAGTTGCGCTCTGGCGAACCACGCTTTCACCGCTGCCTTCGGCAACCATACCAGTGCAGGCAGAGGACGCGGCTCGCGCTGCTCAGGCGGCGATGCAACACCACAAAGCGGAATGTATGGGCGCCGTGGTGGTGATGAACAGCGAGGGCCAGCAGACCTACTACGATGCGCGCCTGGCAGGAGAGCGCATCACTTTCAGTAGGGATGCCTGGTCGCCACGCCCTGATATTGCATAGAAACGAATTGCGCCCGGCTTGTGTTCAAAGCACGGCCAGGCGCCTACCTACAAGAAACCGTAAATTGTCCGCTTGCAGGCTACCGCTAGTATAGACGATTGCTGCAAGCCTAGAGATAAAGGCTTTGCTATCATGCTAAAAGCACCATCCACTACTGCGACCAGCGAGCAGCTTTTACAAGCGTTCCTGGTATCGTTCCAATTGTTCCTCGTAGCGCTCAGCTTTTTCGCGAGGTGACTATGAACATCTTCAAGTGGAAACCCAAGAAAGTAAAACAGCCCAGTAAGCTCTTCCAGATGGTTGAGGAGACGCTCGGTATTGTCGACGCGT
The DNA here is from genome assembly GCA_034438015.1 of Ktedonobacteraceae bacterium. GTDB lineage: Bacteria > Chloroflexota > Ktedonobacteria > Ktedonobacterales > Ktedonobacteraceae > JACDAE01. Next base: position 17,201 of record DAOTTD010000085.1, read on the forward strand.
TACAGCGACAGTTCAATGAGATCATCGCGAACCAGGCAGGAGCGAAAACTGCACAGCCACAACAAGCCACTACGGCGCAACCGCAAACCGATACGACTGAATTTGAAGAGTTTGAGCCGTTCGACGAGAGCGAGGAGGCCAGCAATGAATGAGCAGCAAGAGCGCGACGGCATTAGTGCAAAGGCGTGGATACAGCTCGTCGGCGCGGTTCTCGTCCTGGTCCTGGTTGTCGTCCCGTTCGTCCTGGTCCTGGTCGCGGCCTGGCCAACGATTGAGCGGCTTGCACCCTGGTCCGCTACGGTGCTCACCATCACACTGACACTGGCGTTACCTATCGTCCTGGTAACAGCGCTGGTCTGCGGCGTGCTCTACATGCGCTCACATGCGGAGAATAAGCGCATCACGGCGCGCA
>DAOTTD010000086.1:0-3711 GCA_034438015.1 Ktedonobacteraceae bacterium
CTTAGTGGTCAGTTCGCTAAATATGTTGTAGAATAGAAAGGAGAAACAGAGCCAAGAAACAAGGAAGGAGTCGGCGATGCGGGGACCATTGCGTTTACGCCCTTTAAGCGAAGAAGAAGAGCGGGTCATCAGAAAGCTGGCCCATTCTCAAAGTGCCTCAAAGCGCCTGGTGGAGCGGGCCAAGATTATTGAGTTGGGCAAAGAGGGACAGACGATCCCCCAGATTATGCAGCTGCTTCATCTCTCCGAACCCATGGTGCGCAAATGGTGGAAGCGCTTTGAAGCGCAGGGGCTGGCTGGTTTAGAAGACGCTGCCCGCCCAGGAGCGCCTTCGCGCTACACCGCCGAGAACAAAGCCCGCATCCTAGAGGCGGCGCGCAACCGCCCTTGTGATCTCGATCCGGCCTTAGGCTACAGCAGTTGGACGTTTAAGCGGCTGGCAGCCTACGTTCGCGAGCATCTGGGTATTCACATGAAGCAGACGCGCATCTTCGAGATCTTGCAAGAGGAAGGCTTGCAGTGGCGCAAGCAGGAAAGCTGGTTTGGAAAGCGACTTGATCCGCAGTTCGCGGAAAAAAGGGGGCCATCGAAGCGCTCCGAAAAGAGCAACCCCCTGACAGCGTCATCCTGAACATCGATGAGATGGGACCGGTGGCGGCCAAGAGTTATCCGGGAAAGCTCGCCATCGATGTGAACGCTCGTCCAGCGCAGCGAGCCAAACAAGAAATCGATTATGGACGAAGAGCGAAAGGCTACGTCTATGGAGCATTGTGGGAGACGACTGGAGACTGCTGGACCCAATGTTACCCACGACGAAGCATCGAGCACTTCATCGACTTTCTCAGCTTCGTCGATGAGCAAATCCCGGCAGACAAAGAGCGCATCTATGCCATCCTGGATAATCTGGATATGCACCATTGCCGGGATCTGCTCCTGTTCATGATCCATCATGAGCGGTGGGAATGGGTCTATCAACCTACCTATGCCGCCTATTTGAATCTGATCGAGCCCTGGTGGAAGATCTTGCGTTCACTGGCCTTGAAAGGACGGCGATTTGAAACCTGGGAGGAGGTGGTGGCAGCAGTGGAAGCAGCCACCGCTTATTGGAATGCGCACAAGCATCCTTTTGTTTGGGGTCGTCGTCGTCGGCATCAGTCGCCTCACCGCTCCCAGAAGTTTTCCTTCCGAGTCAAAGTAATGCGTATTTAGCGAATGCACCACTAAAGTGGGTTGATAGGTAATCCAGACTGCGCCATGTTCAAGGGAGTGCACGGCGTGTTCGTTGGGAACAGGAGAGCTATAGATTCCGCACGTCTGCCAGGATGCACTATGGTCGCCACCAACCGGGGGAATCTGTGCATACGTCATTGGAGTTTCTTTATGATTTCGGCTCAAGTTACTATACGTCACGATTCCTGCGATGTCACCTGATTGGGACTGAATCAGCAAGACCACGACAACGACAATGACTACCACGACAAGCAATGATAGTATCCATCCCCATCGTCGCCAGGGAAAAGATGTGCTAACTCTGCGCCGCTGTTTCACGGAACCGGACGTTTGCTTCGCCCCTTTCTCTTGAGAAGATATTTGCTTCGCCTTCCTCTCACGGCGGTTCTGCTCACGTGTTTTCATCTATTACATATTCCTATCACTTGGTAATGAAAGTGCTCAGTCTGCTTACTCTCCCAATGTTCTCAATGGATTATAGAAGCGGAACCTATTATCGTCAATAGGATGATTGCCCATAGAAGTATTATAAACGAGAAGAAAGGGAAGCGCAGACTTCCAGGCGCGCACACTGCCTTGTTTGGAAGGCTGCTTGTTCTTTTCCCTTTATCGTCCGAAGCGCCTCAAGCGCAGAGAATTGCTGACAACCGTGACGGAGGAGAGCGCCATCGCCGCTGCCGCGAAGATAGGTGCCTGTTCCTTTAAAAACGGAATCATCGGTGAGAGGATGGCCAATGGAATAAGAATGACGTTGTACGCAAAGGCCCAGAAGAGATTCTGTTTGATGGTCCGCAAGGTCGCATGGGAGAGGGCCAGCGCTGTTGCCACGCTACGTAAATTGCCTTTGACCAGCGTGATATCCGAGGCCTCCATCGCAATGTCCGTCCCGGTGCCCATTGCAATACCTGCATCCGCCTGGACCAGGGCGGGCGCATCATTGATTCCATCGCCCGCGAAGGCGACGATCAATCCCTGCTCCTGGAGACGCTTGACCTGGTTGGCTTTGTCTTCCGGCAGCACCTCTGCCAGCACTCGTTCGGCAGGAATGCCCACTTGTGTTGCAATGGCTTGCGCGGTACGACGGTTGTCACCAGTGATCATCCACACAGCAAGCCTTTGCTCATGCAACTGTTTGATCGCTTCTGCTGATCCCACCTTCACCGTATCCGCAACAGCAACAATGCCTACCGCCTTACCATCCAGAGCGACCAGCATGGCCGTCTTGCCTTGCTCTTCCAGTGTTTCCAGTTGCGACTCCAAAGAAGTGAAAGGGATAGCGCGTTCGTTGAGTAACACGCGCGTTCCGACCAGAACGGCGCGACCCGCGACCTCCGCTTCGACGCCACGTCCAACCAGAGCCGTGAAATGTTCGAGAGAGACATTGAGAGGCAGACCACGGGCTTTTGCACCATCGACAATGGCAGCAGCGAGTGGATGTTCTGATCCCTGTTCTGCCTCTGCGACGAGACGGAGCATCTCTTCTTCCTGAGTGCCGGGCAAGACGATGACGTCAGTGAGTTCAGGCTTCCCTTTGGTAATCGTGCCTGTTTTATCAAGCAGCACAGCGCGTACTGCCTGGATACGCTCCAGACTCTCTCCACCTTTGATCAAAATGCCCTGTTCCGCACCTTTGCCGGTTCCCACCATGATCGCGGTCGGCGTTGCTAATCCAAGCGCACAGGGACAGGCGACCACCAGGACGGTTATCGCAGCCACGATGGCAATAATCCAGGGAGAAACGGCTCCACTCATTACCTGTGCGGTACCAAAGGTGGGAATGCCAATCGTGTTCACAACAATCGTCCAGGTGATGAAGGTGAGTGTGGCAATGACCAGCACCACCGGGACGAAGATACCAGAGATGGTATCAGCCAGGCGTTGAATGGGCGCTTTGGACCCCTGTGCCTGCTCCACCAGACGAATGATGTTCGCCAGCACCGTGTCGGCTCCAACTTTCGTCGCACGCATATGCAACAGTCCGCGCTGGTTGATGGTTGCCCCAATCAGTGGATCACCTTCCACCTTTTCAACGGGAAGACTTTCGCCTGTGATCATCGACTCATCGACTGAGGAGCGACCGTGCTGCACGACCCCATCCACCGGCAGCTTCTCGCCGGGACGTACGACCACTTCATCGCCGACCTGGACCTGTTCAATGGGAATCTCCTCTTCCTGTCCACGACGCATCACCCGGGCGGTGCGTGCCTGCAACCCGATCAATTTTTTGATAGCCTCGTTGGTCTGCCCCTTAGCACGCGCCTCCAGGTATTTTCCGAGGTAAATCAAGGTGAGAATGAGTGCTGCCGTGTCGTAGAAAATGGTTCCACCACCAACAAACTGGGGGAAGAAGGTTCCGACCCCGCTCATCAGATAGGCAGCAGTAGAACCGACGCTGATCAGGGTATCCATATTCGCGCCACCATGACGCAGCGTTCTGAGCGCTCCCCGGTGGAACTCCCAGCCCACGATGGCCCAGACGGG
>DAOTTD010000087.1:0-26911 GCA_034438015.1 Ktedonobacteraceae bacterium
TCATCCTCTCTTTTACTTCTTCTACTGATAAATGTGGCGCTGCTCTTGTTATCCTTGCCATCGCTCTTTCCTTCCGATCTTGGTTTCCTCTTTTCAGAATTCTACCACAGACCGCAAGTTGGTATGAGAGCTGGCCCCAGACATCTTCTGCACTTCGTGGGTGGCAGCTTCCATCTGCTGCAAATGCTCATCCGCTGTTTGCACCTGCCTCCGCATGCGCTCCTGGGTGCTGCTCGTGGTGTCTCTCACTTCATCGGCCATCTGCTTGAGCCCGATAATCATGCTGCTCAGGGCACCAACCATATAATTAAAGAACTCCGCCAACATTCCCAGCGAGCCCGGAGGCACTTCCGCTTGAATGCGCAGGTCCCCTTTTGCGATGCCACCCACCTCGTGGACCAGTCGTGCAACCTGCCCTTGCAGCAGGTCGTGCTGGCCAACAATGACATCAAGCATGTGATTGATCGAAGCCGCCACCACGCTGATCTCGTCTCGGCCTCGTACCTGGGCTCGCATGCCCGTCTCTCCGTGTTCAATGCGTCTGGTGACGGCCACCAGATGCGCCAGGGGTTGGGTGATGGTCCTATTCATCACAAAGGCTGCGATGAAGATCACCACGAGCAGCAAGAACAAGACGATGAGATTGCCACTGATAATCACACCGCCCAGCGTCGATGCCTGCGCCGATGTGCTTGCAGCACGCATGACATTCACGCTGATCAGACTCACAGAGAGAATGGCTGCGATCGAGATCAGCGCAATGCTCGAGAATATCAGCGACAGACGCCGAGAAATTGGCATAGTGCTCACCCATCTTCTCATCATCGGCCTCCCTAATAGGTTGCCAACGCGGCAAGCAGGCAAAACAGAACGAACAGCAGCATCACCCACATGAGTGGGTACAGCCTGTCGCCGAATTTCCGCGCTTCATAGGGGAGAAGCGCTGCGGCAGCAGAGACATGCGTGTCCTCAAGGGTCTGCCTTGAGGCTCTTGCTTGCGTGACAACAGCAGCAGATGGGGCGGCAACATGTTCGGATGAGCTTTCAGGCCTGGCAGCTTTCGGGATGGCTGGTGGTCGCGTGTCTCTCAAAGCGCCTGGCCTGCTCTCGACTGACTTCTGCTGCACTGCCTGGAGAGCGGCCAGAAGATGCGCCGGAGCCTGAAAGCGTTGGGCCGCAACAGGATGGAGCCCTTGTAGCACGATCGCGGCGAACCGCTCCGAGACTCCTGCCCTCTGCAACTGCGCTCCCAGCATAGTTCTGGCCCCTTCCTCGGGAGGCATCCCTGTCAGGGCATGATAGGCAGAAGCCAGGATGGCATACAGATCATGGTGCGGCTTTCTGATGTGCCCGGACATCAGCTCAGGAGCTTGATAGGCGCTATGCTCTGTGAGGCCAAGGGATGGGAAGCATCCACTGGCAATGATGAGCGAGAAATGCATCAGTGTCCAGCGCATGCCCGTCCAGACAATCGTGTGGGGACAAATGAACCCATGAACGAGCGGGGGCATGTGTTGCCAGAGGTGCGAGAGCAGCTCGGTCAGGTGCAGAGAGCACTCATAGACCTGCTCTTGCGGCAGTCGGCCTCCAGCCTGCGCCATCAGGGCAGAGAGCGAGATGCCTGAGAGCGCCTTCACGATAAAGAACAAATGCCCTGGTTCCGAAAAACAGTTGAGCAGTTCGGGCGCGTAGGGAGAGGAGTGTTTTGCCTGTAACAGCGTCCGCGTCACTGCATGCACAAAGTCCAGTCTGACGCCAAAGTCTCCTGGGATGACGATATCCATGATGACGATCTTGTTGACATGCGCATCCTGGCCCATCCAGATGGTCTCCTGCATCTGGGAGGTCCATCGGCGTCGTTCGTGCATCGCTTCGATGAGATACTGTCCACCGCCGATCCAGGTGCCTGCCTCTAGTGGCGCTGGTCCCTTCCGTTGTGCGCCCTGGTGGAGTGCTGTTCCTGCTGCGCTGGGCCTTGCTTGCCCATACCCCTCATAGACCATATCCGTTCTCCTTTTTCATACGTTTTGGATGCGGCCTGTGAGGAGCTCCCCTTTACAGGCCGCTGTACGTTGCTCAAAGCTCCATCATTCCTGCACGACCTGCGCAAGCACTTCTTCGTCACTCTTCTTGCTCGTGGTCCGTTTCTGCCGCACCAGGTAGAACATCCCCCCAATTGCCAACGACGAAGCGGCCATGACGGCCACCCATCCATCCCATGAAGGCGTGGACAAGAGAGTGGTCCAGGGATTGGTGAAGGTCACGCCAATGCCAATGAGGCTGGCCAGCGAACCCACAACGGCGCAACAGAAAAACACCCAGTCCGGGGCCAGGCGCGCACGAGCAAACGAGTCGCGGAATTTGCGGCGAATGAGGATGACATCCACGAAGAGAAAGACCAGGGAGAGGCACCAGATCACCACTAAGACCGCCTGGATGATATCGTAGACCATCGTCGCTAAATCCCCTGGCGCGTGCGCTGTGAGAAAGTACGGCGCGCAGATGAAGACGAGGATCGCGATGAAGCTGGCAAACAGACTCTGAATGAGCAGCGCGACCCAGGGGACCTTGTTGCGATTGACCTTGCTCACGATGGTCGGTAGCTGCTGATCCAGCCCAGAGACAAAGAGCAACCGCGCGAAAGAATAATTGAAGACCACCGTGGTAAAGAGAAAAAAGCTGATATAGATGATGGTGGCCAACACGCCCAGCGCGTGCCCGATGCTGCCCCCAAATCCCAACGCAATGCCTTGCGCCACCGAAGAGAGATTGCCCTGCGCCGTCACCGGAACGGCAGTCATCACGCCAAAGGTGCCCAGCAGATACGCCAGCATGATCACCACCGAGCCCCAGACCAGATAGCGCGTAATGGCATGGGCGTGTTTGATTTCGACGCCCAGATTGAGCGGCACTTCTACCCCTAAGAGTCCTAAGACCACGGTCCCATAGAAGGTGAAGGTGGAAGGATGCGGCCACCAGTTCTGAGCGGAGTAATCGACGGAAGCCGCATGACCGCGCACCAGCGCCACCACCCCGGCCAGGGCCAGCAAGAGAATAGCGCCCCCGTAGCCGACAAAGACCACATTTATCACCGTCTGCGTCACGCGCAAACGCAGCAGGCAGAGGCCAAAGGAGAACGCGATCATCCCCACGATGGCAAGGCCTTGTTGCCACGGGTGGGAGAGCGCCTCGGGAAAGAGGTATTGGATGAACGGGATGGCCCCAGCCGTGGTCGCGACCAGTCCCAAAATGCCGGGGAACCAGGCGCAAAAGCCCGCGCAGAACCCGGCGAAGGGGCCGAGCGCCTTCTGCGTCCAGAGATAGATGGAACCTTCGCCTGGAAAGAGCACACCCAGTTGCCCGGTGACAAAGGCGCAGGGAAGCAGGAAGGTAAGAAAGCCCAGAACCCAATACCCATAGGCGGCAGGCCCGGCTCCGCTCATGAGAGCCGCGTTGGTGATAAAGAGGACGATTCCGACAAAGATCGCCACCATGTCAAAGGTAGTGAGCACCTTGGGAAGAATGGTGCCAGCGATGCGTTCTGATGGGAGCGTTGGCTGATCAGAACGAGCGTCCTGCGATGATGAAAGAGCCATACGAATGTTTCCCTCCATAGGAGACTTGCTGCAAGCGCTCCTTGCGCCTCAAGGAGCTGCACAGACGAATAATGAAACAGTGTGTTTGGCACCGATCTGGGCAAGGGATCACGCCTTCTGCCCCCAGGCGGTACGGAAATACCAGATCCCACAGAAGTCCTCGGCCTTCAGTTCTTCGCATGCCTGCTGGATCAGGCGCTCTCCTTCCTCCTGCCGAACCACTCCCCAGGTGAGCAAAAACGGCAGGACGAGGGGAAAGAGGAGACGGAAATACTGGACGAAGTTGGCATGGGCCTCGGTTCCAGCCGAACCATCAATGGCGAAGACCTGGCTCTGCACCTCTCGCAACCCTGCCTTCCTGAGCAACGTCGCGAGCATGGCGGTGACTCCAGTGCAGGAGCCTGCAGGCGAAAAGCTGTAGCCTGCTCGTCTGCTCGCCTCGATGTGCAGGCTGCTGAGATGCTCGAAGATCGGCATAGTCGTGATCACATTTTCGCCCTCCGTCAGGCAAAGCACGCCTGCCGATTGAAGGACCCGGTGGCATTCCATCACGAAGGTCGGCCACCGATCTGCACGCATGACATACTGGAGCGCACGCGCATGGACCAACGTGAAGGTCTGGTCAGGGAAGGTGAAAGGCTCTCTCACATCCATGACCTGAAAGCCGACATTCTTCAGCCCCAGCTCAGCGGCTTGCGCAGTAGCGGCAGCCAGCAGGGATGGACTCAGATCAATGCCGATCACCTTGCTTGCGGGTTGCCACCGCGCAACGTCGAGCGCCCACCCCCCCGTGCCACAGGCCACATCCAGGATCTGCTCTCCGCTCGTCTTGCCAACCAGGGGTGCCGCCTGGCTCTCCAGAGCGTGCGTGTGCAGCTGCTGATAGCATTGGTGCAGCGCGAGCAGCCGTTCGGTTTCCTGCTCTCCCATCGTGACAAAATAGCCCGGGTTGCCAGCAGAAGCTGTGTGATCTTGCATACAAGGACCTCCTGTGCTAGTACTTGGTGAACAGCGCGAGCGCGATCTCTTCTGGACGCATATCTTGGAAGCAGGCGATTTCCGCACGTTTGACGGCGAGATAGGAGGTGGCAAGCAGTGGTCCGAGCGCCTCCATGAGCACGCGGTCCTGTTCGAGCGCATCCAGCGCCTGCCCAAGCGAGGTCGGAAGGCGGCGAATGCCGCGTCGTTCCCGTTCCTGCTCGCTCAGACTGCCTGGATCAAGGGCCAGTGGGTCTGCTGGCTCCATCTGGTGGCGTATGCCGTCTACCCCGGCGGCAAGGAGCGCGCCAAGGGCCAGGTAGGGGTTGCCGCTATGATCTGCGCACTTGAGTTCCAGGTTCAGCGATGCGCTCTCGCGCCCAGAGAGCAGAGAAGGCACCCGGATGGCCGCTTCCCGGTTGTCGAAGCCCCAGACCGCATAGGCCGAACTCCACGCATGCGGCGCAAGACGAGCGTAGGAGTTGACGCTGCCACAGGTGAGGGCTACCAAGCCTGGCAGATGAGACAGGACGCCCCCAATGAACTGCCGTCCGAGCAAACTCAAGCCACCCTTGGCCTGCGCGTCATAGAACACATTCCTACAGGTCTGATCCCAGAGGCTCAGATGCAGGTGCAGACCGTTGCCAGCCATCTGCTCCACAAATGGTTTGGGCGCAAAGCTGGCGACCAGACCCGCCTGAGAGGCCAGACTGCGCACGATTTCCCGCACCAGGCAGATATGATCAGCGGCCCGAAGGGCTTCCACCGGGGTGGTCGAGAGTTCCAGTTGTCCAGGCCCGTACTCCGTGTGCAGCAACGCAGCGGAGAGATGGGGATGGTCCTGGAGCGCGCCGAGCAAGGTCTGGATAAACGAGGCGTGGATGTTGAGCCCTTCGGTCCCAAACAAGGGACCGTCATCGGCGGGCAGATAGCGCGGCCCATCCTTGCGTGCCAGGACAAATTCATGCTCCACCCCGGCCTGAGCCTGCAACCCTTCCTCCTCCAGTTGGCGGCACATCCGTTTGAGGAAAGTGCGAGGACACGCCTCCCACGCCTGCTCCAGCGTGGGGGTGAGCAGATCGCAGAAGAGACTTGCAGCCCCAGGAACTGGCAAGAGGGCAAAGCTGTCCAGGTCAGGGAGCAGGCGAAATTCGCCAACGGGTCCCATCTCTGGCACCTGGGCCACTCCATCCAGAACTGTCACAGCCTGCATGGCCAGAGTGCAGCCCACCCCTGCTTGCGCACGGGTGCTCACCTCCGCGATGGGAACGCCTTTGCCACGAATGAGGCCAGCGTTATCACAATAGAGGAAGCGCACATAGCCAATGTCATGTTGCTCTGCTACCTGCAGCAGAGCAGCGAGTGTTTCCGGTGTTTTCAATGAGATCCTCCTTCTCGAAACGAGACATGGGGAGACATCGCACGATGCTCCTTGAACACTTAGCGCTTGTACCAGTCAGAGATGGTCGTAGTCTGTGTCCCTGCGCGCCGCCGAACTGCCAGTGAAAGCCGGTTGGAGTAAGCGTTGTGAGGCCGCCTCACTAGAGGCCACCGAGCTACAGATAATCAGAAACGTAATGCAAAAGAGCAGGAACAGGAAGACGAAGAGGAACCAGAGCCCGTCAGGCAGCAGTTGGGGTATCCAGGAATACCGCAAGGTATCGACAGCGACAACCACGCAGCAGAGGATGCCAGCGCCTATACTGAACTGCAACATCGGAAGCGGCACCAGCCGCTGCGCCACCAGGTGCTCTCGGCAGGTGCGCAAGAGCAGCAAGAGGTTGACGAAGAGGAAGGCGGTGGCCAGCATAAACACCAGGGTGAGGGTGGCAAGCACTACCGTGTAGACGATGCTCGCCAATTGCGCAGGCTGCCCCAGCGACGTAAAGAGCGGGGCCACGAAATACACGATGCAGAGCATAAAGATAGCCACCAGGACCTGCATCCAGAGGGCTCTGGCAGGAACACGGTCTCGCGAGACGGCACCGAAAAAGGCGGGAAGGTGTTGATCAATACTGCCCATCAGCAGGAGACGTGAGGAGGCAAGGTTGTAGAGCAGTGGAGAGATGAGGACGAAGAGCATCAGACAGGCCACCGTCAGTGTCGCCAAGCCCTTGCCAAAGACGAGGGCAACGAGCCGCACCAACTCGAAGTTGCTATTGGTCGAGGCGGCAAGGGCCGCCTGGCCTCGGACGACCAGTAAGGCCCAGGTAGAGAGAAGATAGCCTGCAACCACCAGCAGTGATCCCCAGCGCAAGAGTGCGGTCATGACTGACCGCGTCCTGACGTTGGGAGAGCGTTCACCCATCATGGCCAGGGCGGTGGGTTCCCCTAAATACCCCAGGCAGATGAGTCCAAAGAGACCCAAATTTTGCGGAGACGGCATCCAGTCAGAGACATGAGCGAAGTTCGTCGCGCTCGGATGCCCTTGCAGCACCCAGACCACACCAGCGCCGCCGATCAACCCCAACGCCACCAGGTTGGCAAGGAAGGTATAGTTGATCAGGTCTTGTAACCGACAGATTCGTTGGATGACGAAGAAGGCGGAAACCAGCACGATCAGGATCATGAGGAGGCCTTGTTGCCAGGGTTGCGCCAGAGAGGTTTGCAGCCAGGCGCTCGGAAGAATCCCTTCCAGGAAGGACACGAAGGCGTTGGCTCCAATGACAAAAGCCAGGGGACCGATCAGCCAGAAACACGTTCCCACGAAGATACTGACAAACGAGGCACGCTTGCCATGCCGGGGGTCAGCGGCAAAGGCGTGATACGTCCAGGAATATAAAGCTCCATCCTCTGGAAAGAGCACCCCGAGTTGTGCGCTGGCGAACACGGTGGGCAAATAAAAGCATAAAGCGCCCACCACCCAATAGAGCAACGCCACGGGGCCACCCGTCGCAGCGCCAGAGGCGTTGACCAGCCACAGAATGATCACGTGTTTATTGGCAAAGAGGTCAAAAGGAGAGAGCACCGCTGGTAGGAGACGGTTCAGCGTTGCTTCCGATGGCAGAGGATGAGAGAGCGCTCCACCATGTCCCACCGCTTCAGCAGCCACCTCTCCCACCGATGGATGACGGTGCTCTGCAGTGTGAACTGCTTGTGGAGGGTGAAGACCTCTTGATGGTGTATTCATCATAATATGCAATAAACCTACTTTCTTTTTTCTCTATTCGCCACTCAGGTGAGGATGCCGTGCATCGCGTTCGGCATGAGACGCTCTCTGTATGTACCCAGTTCCGCAACTATTTCCAACTCAACGGTGTACCTGATGAAGGAAATGAGAACTGCCATCAAGACAAGGATGCGTGAAGCCCGAGAGTGGTCGCGACGACATTGATCACCATTTGTGTCGTAAATGGCTTGGTCAGGTAGGCCTGCGTTCCTGCCAGACGTGCTTTGACTCGATCGATGATGCCATCGCGTCGGCTGATCATGACAATAGCGGTCTGGTCCCACCGGGACTGTGAACGCAGATGGCGCGCGACCTCAAAACCGTTCATCCTGGGCAATTCAATGTCCAGGAACAGCAGATCTGGAAGACGATTCAGTTGCCCCGTGGTGATCGCGCGGAGCGCTTCAACTCCGTCGGGATAACTGACAACATCGAACCCCTCGCGCCGCAGACTGACCTCAATAATCTTCCTGACCGTGGGTGAGTCGTCAATGACCATGACCAATTTGCTCATAGACAAACCTCCATCGCTTCCCATCCTGCCAGCAACCCGTGCGTTACCAGAAGTGGCCTCTCCCATGCATGCGGGCAGAGAGGCCATGTGCCTCCGAGACACCGCATAGTCACCGCCTTTTTCTCCTCCCTCATTGACCCTGAGCGCGGCATAGCCTGAATGCCTCATCATTGACCTCTTTCGATATCAAGTCAAAAGAAACCTTCACCAATCTGGAGCTGGTCCCCATCGAAAAAATGGAGGACGACGGGCCGTTGGAGCATCTCTGCGATCGCTACCACAGCCTCACCTGCCGCCATCTCCTGTTCTTCACGAACGTTCGTGCTCAGAGAAATATGTACCGTTCCCGTTCCTGGTTGCACCTGTTTGAGCAGCTCTGCTTGGAAACGCTCGACCTCTCTGCTGAACAGTGTTGCCATAGAACCCTCCTGATCGGTCTCGTCGGGACTGATCTCGTGAGTAAAGTGTTCTGGTTCTCCTTGCTCTCAGCAAGGGGAACCACCAACCAGACGATGCATGACGAGCCGCGTCACGAAAGAGTATCACTGATTCTGGCTCCCGCCTGACTTCGTGACGATCTCCAGCTTGCCCGATGCGGGGTGGCCCTATCACGCACCTGGCGGCCTGACAGGGGAGAGCGAAAGCATGTGTTACACATCACGCACCCGTTCGAGTCCACTCGATGCTCTCGTTTCTACCCTGCCGGGGCGTTACGAGATGCCGAGTCGTTGCTAACGCCAGCAGATGATGTGCAGACCATCCTCTCGCTCTCCTCTGGCAAGCCAGGACAGATACCAGGGGAGAACCAGGAACACCGCAAAGCAGAACAGAACAAGCCGACGGTGAAGAACACACTGCGCCTCCCCACACGGTGCCGGGAAAAAGGAGGAACTACTCACCGTTCTGCTTCCCGCCGCTCTGATAGACCTCCATGATGGTCCTGGCTCTCCTCTGCTCCCGCTGCTGGAACGCGCTCGTATGGAGGCTTCACTGAAAAGGTGAAGCCGCCAATATTGAGCAGGTTCCGACGGTACTCGGTCCCCGAAAGCCGCGAGAGCGACTCTAGCAGCGTATCGATGATACCCGCTTCGCCGATTCCCCACATATCGAGGAGCAAGACCGCATCAGGATCAACCTGGGCATCCTCGATAAGCATATTGGGTGTGATGCCATGCTGCTTGCGCACCCGGCTCGAAAGGTTGGTTTGGTCATGGGATCTGTTCGGCTCCTTCATCGACTGGTTCCTCCTGCGACTTGCAACCCCAGGCACTCACTCCGAAGGCCAGGCAGCAAAAGTCGTCGAGCTGCGTCTCGAAGAGCATCTGCTGATAGGTGCTGTCATAGGTCGCAGCGTCAACCACTGCTGAACCGACGAGATAGGGCTGCAAGAGCGCGTAGGTGATTTCGAACTCGCGCAAGCTACTGGCGTACAATGGTGCATCGACGGAAGCATCCAGCAGAAACGGACGCTGCTCCAGCTCCACAAAGCCCGCCTGCGAGAGCAGTCGTTTGAGCAGATGCACGATGCCAATGGTCTGCCCATCCACCGAAAAGGTGCGCCCCTGCTTATAGAGGGCCTGGGTGAGCCAGCCTTGCAGGCGCTGCAAGGCTGGGCTGCTGGAAATGGCTTGCTCGGCCTCGCACAGCAGCAGGACGCCACCAGGGGAGAGCACGCGTCGGCATTCCGCAAGCAGCAGCGGCCAGGACGCTTTGTCCTGAAAGCCGACAAGGAAGCGGGCGTGGATGAACTCAAAAGAGGCGTCCGCAAAGGCGAAGGGCTCGCTGATATCCATCTCCTCAAAGCTCACGTTGGGAAGTCCCTGGACACGAGCACGGGCATGGGCATAGCCGATCATGGTCTCGTTGTTGTCCACCCCAACGACTTGCCACTCTGGATAGAGAAAGGCCACATCCGTGGCCCATTGCCCAGGGCCGCAGCCCAGGTCCAGCACGCGCCGGACGCCGGAGAGGTCCAGGTCCGCAGGGAAGGGACCACCCATCGCCTGAGTAAAGAGCTTGCTCTGCTCAATGAGACGCGCCGTTTCGGTGGGGTGTTCTATGTCAATCACATAGGCACTCTTCGATGAACTCATGAGCAGACCCCCTCTTTGATCGGCAAGCTGACCGGAGCTTCGATGATCGTGCGCGCCGCCTCTGGCCCGAAGCGCCTGGTCAGCAGGTCTTTGGTCTCCCACAGGTCCCGCGTGTAATCCAGCAAGTGTTGGGTCTCTTCGCTCTCGCCTAGTTCGTGGAGCACCACCCGTAAGATGTCCTGGCGGGTGGCCTGCTCTGGCACCTCCTGCAGCGTGTCCGCCAGGAGCTGGATGGCCTGCTCTTTTCCCATCATCTGGGCTAAGGTTTCAAAGGATTCTCCCATGCGCTCCATTTTGTGCGTGATGAAGCTGTGGCGCGAGGTGCCTTCGGCTAATCCAAAGAGTCCTAATTGCGCCGAGAGATATTCGGACTCGATGTGTTGTCTCATCTGTGCTACTTCGCTGTGTCCAGTCATACCTACTTCTCTAGACATGCTTCCTCCCGTTCTCTTGATGCTATGTATGATCATTCTAGGAATGAGATCCTATTTATTAGGAACCGAACGCGACGAGCGATGATCCCGAAACGAGGCAAGCCCATCCGTCGCCTGGGTACGCCTGCGCTCTCAGGCTCTCTACACAGACACCCCCTGCCCGATTGCGCCATTGACGAGAGCATACCAGACATCGAAGCGGTGCAATGAATGAGTGCTGAATGATTGCTCGATGAGTGCTGCGTGAGAGAGATGGGATAAGTCGAAAGGTGCTACTTGCTATTTGAAGAAGACACACACATGATGGGTTGAGTTCCTCAAAAAGTATGCTATACTGCAACAGAGAGATGACGTTGTGGATCAGGAAGAAGCAGGAGATGAACGAGCGTACCGATAAAGAAAACCTCTATGATTTCCCCTTGTTTCGGGTCTGGCTCTGTGGGGCCTTTCGGCTGGAGCGGCGCGTGGGCAACAATTATAGCGGCGTCCGCACGGCGGAATGGGGCGGCAGCAATTACCCGCGCCTCCTGCTCAAAGCCTTACTGCGCTGCTCAGGACGGCAGGCTCGGCGCGAAGCGCTCCTGGAGCTACTCTGGCCGGAGAGCGATCCCGAGCAGGCCGTGCAATACTTCAATACCGCCACCACCAAGCTGCGCAAAGTGCTCACGCCCATCAAGGGACAGGCCAGCCTGCTCATGACCGAAGACGATTCTCAACTCTACCGGTTGGCGGAACAGGACCGGCTCTGGGTGGATGTGGATGCGGCCCTGACCTTGCTTCAGGAGGTGGAACGCCTGGGACGCACCTCCTGGGAGGCGCTGGCCTTGCTCGAAGAAGCCGACAGCTATTTGAGCCAGGGGCCGTTGCTGCAAGACGAAGAGGGGTTGTGGGCCACCGGGCGTCGGGCTACGGTGGAACAGGCGCGCTTTCGCTGTCGGCTCTGGCTGGCAGAAGCCTATGAGCACCATCAGATGCCGGGGCAGGCGGCCACCGCGCTCAGCCAGCTTCTGGAAGAAGATCCTACCGATGAAGATGTCCTTGCGCGCGTGATGAGACTGCTGCACCGGCAGGGCATGACCCACCAGGCTTTGCGATCCTATCACGCCTTTCTTGAGGCCGCAGACAGGGAAGGGCTGGAACCAACAGAGACGATTAAGACGCTGGCGACGCAGCTTGCGACATCGCAGAACAGCGCTCCACTGGATGCGTTTCCTACTTCTTTCTTGCCGATGGAAGGGCAGAACAGGGCTATCTCTCCACAGGGGAGACAGGCAGAGACACGAGTGGTCGAAGTGAGTAGTTCGCCCCTTTCCGATGAGCAGGAGTTCCTGCCGCTGATGGATGAGCCGTTAGAGCACGCCGGGCCACTGCTGGCGGAAACGCGACACCTGCTCGGACGGCAGGAGTGGCTCGCCTCAGTCATCGCTCAGATGCAGGCCGAGATCCCGAAGAAACTGCTGGTGCTGCATGGCCCCATCGGGGTCGGCAAGTCCAGTGAACTCAACCGCCTGGCACACTCCTTCGTGCAGCAGAACGCCTCTCAGGTGATGGTTCTTTCCCTGCTTGCAAGAGAACCGCGTGATCCCGAAGCAAGCCTGGACCTCTTTTTAGGCATGCTGCTCAGCGCCAGCCGCGCCGCCCCTTTTCCCGCCGATGCCTCCCGGCAGACGCGTATCAAACTGGCGCTGACCGCTCTGGCAGAGCGGCCTCGGCCCACCATAATCCTGCTGGATAACGCGGAAGGCACGCTCACCGAAGAGGGCACCCTCGCGCCCTGCTGGGAAGCGTTCTTGACCAACGTGGTGCGTGGTCAGCACCAGGCAACGCTGATCCTGGCTACCAAAGAATGGCCGGGCTGGCCGGGCCGTGATCCCCAACTGGTGGCCGAGATCGCCGTTCCCCCGCTCACACTGCAGGACAGTGTGCTGCTCTTGCAACGGCTGGGGTTGGAGAGCGTCCCTCTCGCCGCGCTTGAGATGATCAGTCAGCGCGTGGCCTGTATCCCGCTCTGCTTAGAATGGATCGCTACCATCGCTCATGACCCATTGGTGCATGACGCGTGGGAAGCCTTCGAGGTGCAGGAGGA
Organism: Ktedonobacteraceae bacterium; assembly: GCA_034438015.1. GTDB lineage: Bacteria > Chloroflexota > Ktedonobacteria > Ktedonobacterales > Ktedonobacteraceae > JACDAE01. Next base: position 12,871 of record DAOTTD010000087.1, read on the forward strand.
GAGCAGCACTGAGAGTCAGCTGGATGCCGCCCAACGGCTCACGCGCCTCCTTGAGCATCCCACGCTCTTAGGAGAGCATCTGGCAAGCAGGCTCACGCCACTCTTAGAGCATATTCTTGATCGGCATCTTTCCGCCGATGCCAGACGAGTGCTGGAGCATCTGGCGGTGGTGAGCATTCCCCTTGGGAAACCAGCCCTGCACGTCTTCTGTTCACGTCCAGCATGGCTCAAGCAATTACGCAGTGCTTCGTTGCTGGCGGCCTACACCAACCGCATCCAACTTCTTCCAACGGTCGCCTCAACCGTCAGGGCGCGACTTTCGCCGGAGCAGCTCTATGAGTTGGAGGAGAGGATGATTGAAGCGCTGATGAGGTGGGTGGAGGATGGGAATGTACGCAATGACGAAGCCGGAAATATGGTTGCGGAACTGGTGGTGTTGTTGCTGACACACCATCGGCTCCTAGATGCGGCGCAACTGCTCGTTCGTTTTGGTTGGCGCAGTTTTCATCTGGGATACGGACCGCGCCTGGCACACCTCGCTCAAACTGTTCTGCATAAGGTTGATTGGCATCAGACAGTGGAGCAAGAATGCGCCGGGCTCGTCTTAGTCCAAATTCTCTTCCAATTTCTTGGTCAGCCTCTTGATCCAAAACAGTACGCAGACTACCAGCATATCCAAAGCGCAATACTGGACAAAAAGGTAGCATTGCCGGTAGCGACTGGCATCTATGTTACGCATCTTTTGATGCTTGATGCTGCAAACCATGCACGGTTTGAAGAAGCGCAAGCGCTCCTCAATGCCTATCGGACCTCTTTGCAGCCGGGCATCTCGCTGCTTGAAGAGCAAGCATTCTTATTCAAGGCCTGGTCTGACTACTCAGAGGAGCAAGGCACCAAACAAGAGGCACGACATCTGCGCAAGCAGGCCATTAACTTCTATAGAGCACTTGCCAGACAGCTTTCTGCTCACAAAGAGATTTCACCACTGGAAGAGGAGCTTCGCAAGAAACGCTTAGCCAGTTGTCTCAATAATCTGGCTCACCATCTGAATATTTTGGGTTTGCATGAGGAGGCACTTCAGATGGTGGAGCAGTCTATTGCCTTGAGGGAACAGGGATATGTCTATTTTGGTGCACTGGCAGCCTCCTATGGAGAAAAAGCAGAAATTTTGATGGAGCTTGGGTGTTTTCAAGAGGCATCAGTCTTTGAGAAGAAAGCTATGGGAGAGGTACAGCGTTGCGTTAAGGCCGGGGATGGCTTGTCTATGAGAGAAATAGCGATCTATCAGGTGATTCGTGGACGACTTTCCCTCCATTTGGGGAACGTTGAGGAAGCAGAACGGCTGTTTCGCGATGCTCTTCCCCGGATTCATCCGAAAAGGAGAATATATCGTATGTTTGCGCAAGATGGGCTCAATGAAATCGAGCAGTGGAAACAGCAATCTGCCTCGCCACAGTACCAATTGGATTGGCGTTGGATCGAGCGCTATCGTCAGCTCTGTACCTATGATAGCCGTTGGTGGCTCACCTGGACAGGCCCATTTACCGAGGAGGAGCAGACACGATGGGATCAATTGATCACTTCTCCATTGGATGAAGGAACCAAGATGCAATTGGGAACGCTCATGAAGGTCTCACGGGAACGCGAGTTGAATGCGGCTATTGCAGAGCAGCGCGAACCGAGACTCCATTATCCTGCCATTGACATTCAAGATATACGCTCTCGTATTGCGGCTCAGCTTGCACTGCAGGAGGAGATTACTAAGCAGGAGCCGAATGCTATTGTGCGTCGTCTCTACCAGGATGCAATAGAGGAAGAACTCGGGTATCTGCAATTGATCGAAGCAACCTATGAAGGCAAGAGTGAACGATTTTGGGAGTGCAACCGTCGTATCCTGCCTCTTCCAACCAGAGAAAATATGGAATATGCTTTCGCTCTCGTGAAACATGTGGTGAGACAAGGGCGAGAACATCCACAGACGGTAGAACTCAGTCAAGAATTGCAGGAGTTTATACAGATACGTCTCCACCTCTCATTAGACCTGACGCCAGAGGAGAAGGCACATCCTGAGAGCATACAACCCAGATCCAATACGACCACTCCACACCACACGGTGTCAGCTCAAACGGCCCAGCGCTTTTTTGCAACGGTCCTGCGTGAGGGCGGATATGAAGACTGGCAGGTCACCATTGATCAAAATGCCACGAACGCTCATGTAGAACAAGGAGCACGTCAGATCTATCTGCCTGAAAAACGCTTCTCACTGGCTCAAATCAAACATCTCTTCATCCACGAACTTGCAGGTCATGTCGCTCGTCTTATTGCAGGCTCTCACTCTCCACTTGGTCTCTTGGGTATTCATACGAAAAACTGTCTGCCAACAGACGAAGGGCTGGCATTGTATTACGAACATCTGGCGGCAAGAAGACGCGGGGAATCGATTGATGATTCAGGCACACGCCTTGGAACATTAGCTGTCGGGCTGGCCTGTGGTGTGATGACACCACCACAGACGTTCCTGTCACTCTTTACGTTTTTTGAGCGTTATGATTTGCTTGTGCGCCTCCTCATGCGTCCAGAGGCCAACAGAGAAGAACTTCAGAGACAAGCCCAGCAGTATGCTCTCATCATGTGTCTGCGCAAGTATCGAGGTGTCCCTCACTTGGAGCTGCCAGGCATCTGTTACCTGCAAGATGTGGTCTACCTGCATGGACTGCGTTTGATCGAGACGGCGGTCGCTCAGGATGAAACAGTGCTTGATCGCTTAGCAGTTGGGAACGTGGCCTTAGAGTATCTCCCGGATTTACAAGAATTAGGCATTACCTCTGCACCGCAACCTTTTAAGCAACGTATCTTTGATCCTGAGCTGGATGCCTACATCTTCTCCTTCACTCAATCTGAGGAGGGGACTGAGAAGGAGTAGGGTACTGGAGAACATTCAGCCACAACCATCGAGTATTGCGAGATACTGTGTCCAGAGTTCTTTGTTCATAGCAATCTACCATCCAGAGGAGCACCTCCAAACTTTTTGCGCCCACAAAGGCCGAAGTACCCTCACTTTTGCAGGCACAAAAAGCGTATGAAGGTGAGATCGAGGCTCGACGTTGTTGAGAGCGCGATAACTATTCAATTAGCTCTTACTTACCGCTATTACCTCCATCACCACCATCACCAGATGGCTGATTGTCGTCATCATCTGGCATTGGTTGATCTGCCAGGTAGAAGAGAGAGTGTTTGCCCATGAAGAAACCTCCTGCTCAAATGATCTGCTATGAGGCATACTACAAATAGTCGCGCTACAAATTTCCATATCTACAAAACGATCATCATAAGATGAACCTCTTGCCGAAAAAACGGTACACAAGTGAGCTATGACGAGGGAGGTCCATCATCGGTCAGGTGCCAAATAGAGGTAATGAAGAGCATGTGTTTTCCTTTCTTAAATCAAACACAATCATTGTGCATAGATACAGAAATCGAACTACAAAGATCATACTATACGATTCACGTCATTGCAGAGAGGCGCTGATTATCCCTGTCCATCCCGTGCGGCTTCAGGCTTGTTGAACGGCTGTCCCCGCGCATCTTTCTCCTGATCAGACCGCACTGCTGTCTCGTTTCCTTGCTCCTGTTGGAGAGGCAACGACAGGTGATCAGGCCGGGTCGCCCTCTGTTTGAGTTGTGTAAGCAGATACTCTGCATACAGATCATCGTAGCGAAAATCAGTCACGGTGCTCCCTCCTGGTATTTCAGGAACGAGAAGAGAAGCGCTACTCCTTCCTCTTCCACGTTTTTTTCTGAGCCAACCCGATTCCTTGAGTGCTCCCATCGTGGGAGACCAAGAGGCAAGGAAGCCGACCGCATGCCGACGCATCGGAGGCGGGGACCTTCCTCGATGTGCCCGACTCGTCGGACGGACGCCATGGGGACTGCCGGCGGCCTGGGAACCGAGCTCATCGTTGCCTATGCCAACTGGTCTGGTCGGAGGGTTCATTCCATCCTCTCACCCTCCTGTTCGGTCGTGTGGGGGAGGGTCAGGTTCGTGTTGCTCTCCTCTGTGTGCTGTCAGCGCCAGTAGGAAGCATACCAGATACCGGAGTGGTGCAATGGATGGGCCCTGCATGATTGCTCGATGAGTGGTGCATGAGTCGGAAAGACGACGAAAGTGACCTTCGAGCAACTCTCCAAACGCGGTCAAGAATGGAGAGACTGGGAGGAACAGGAAGCTACTGCCTACGCTATCACCGAGTTTCGATAGTAACCATGAGACTAATTCATCTCTTGTGGAGCAATACCGTTTAGCCCGAACATGAACAGGAGCAGCGTTGTCCGCTCCTGTCCGACTATTATAGATGTGTGAGACTGATAAAGGGGGAAAGATGCTTAATACTCAATACACTCAATTCAACCTCGTCGAAGTCCTCCAGGGAAAAGCGCAAGGATATACGATGCTCTGGCTCCCGGTGAAGGCTCTGGACATGTATGCTCAGACGGACCGCCTGAAGCCGTTCCATCCACTGCGTGAAATGGGGTCCTAGACGATTATTAAAGCGCAGGCGTATGCGTATAGTGACAGTCTCGATCATGGCATTGATCTGGCGATTCAAGGGGTTCGTCTGGCTCATTCCTACGGTTCGAGGCGTCATGTGAGCCGCGTTCAGGTGCTCTATGATCGCTTACGAACGACGAAACGAGGGACACATCCTCGGGTGAGAGATCTGCAAGAGGCCCTGGCGAGCACACTATGAACGAACAGGAGCAGATTGCGCGCACAGTCCTCTACCTCCGGGCCAGCAGTTCCAGTCTCGCGAAGAGAAGGAAATAGACCAAGCGCACAAGCGATGCCCATGATGAAGGATCAGTTTCTCCTCGCGATCCACTCCTGAACTACAAAAAGCCGCAACTGGTGGAACGTCTACGCACTGCTAAGCAACAGATACAAGAGCTGCAACGGCAATTAGCAGGAATGATTGATGCGAGCATAAAACGGGAGGCACGAATCGCAGAACTGGAAGCCAGGCTGGCAGAGTTAGAACCATACAGGACTTTTGTCGAGTGGGTTTGTCAAAAGATTCGATATGAAGAATATGATGAGCAGACTGATTAGATCAAAGACCAGACTCGATGGTATTCAGTAATGCCATCGAGTCTGGATGAAAGAAGGATGATGGTGTATGGCGAAACAATCCTCAAAATCGCGAAAAGATAGAAAGAATTCGAACTCGACAGTAAGTAAGGGCAAGATCGTTGAGCGCATAGCTGCATTGATGCATGATCACCCGGGTGTTACTGTGGAACGCAATCGACGCCTTCCACCAGCGAGTGGGCTAGGTGGCAAACGCGAGATTGATGTTTTGATAACAGCTATCGTTGCTGGCTATCCTGTACAAATGGCGGTCGAATGCAAAAACGAGGCTGAGGCTATCGGCTCTCCCAAGATCGATGCGTTTATCGGGAAACTCCAGCATGTAGGCATTCCACCTCAACAAGGCATTTATATCTCTGCCAATGGATACACCACCGGAGCCATTGGGTGAGCAAAAGCAGCGGGAATGAGAGCTTTAACATTGCGCGGACTCAAAGACGAGGACTTGCTAGGTTCAATTTCTGATGCTTTTCAATCGACCATTTACTTACTCCTACAAGTGCTGAATGTAACCGTTACAAACACGGCTCCGTCACCAGAAGGTCCCGGCCAAATCGGATCATTTGGGTTCTACAATGAAGATGGAAAGCTCGCGGCTGTATTACCTGATCTGGTTTGGCAAGTATGGCGCACTGGACAGCTTCCACATGTGCTGGGTGAGCATGAGGTAGATCTCCCGCTTCCATCAAATTTGCATCAAGAAGTGAATGGAAGAGCTGTAGAAACATTTGCACTGAAAACAAAGATTCGCGTTATCAGTCTTGTGTAAATATGAGAATTCGATGGCGTAATGGTGTGATAATTAATTGCCGCCTGGTAGCTTCATTCATGCACATGGAGGGCTACCAGGCGGCAGTGATCTGTGAAAAAACTCCGGCATCGAATTCTCATATTTACACCATCCACGTGAGGCGCATCTAGCTATTCAAAGCGCTGTGTGTGGTGTAGTCCTGTTCTCAACAGGTAGAGATAGAGCAATTGGCCAACAGCATCGATCCTAGTCCTCCCTCACTTACCACCTACCCTCTTGACAACAAGTACTCCCATCTGGTATATTTGATACCGGATAGTCGATATCAAATAGTCGTACTAAGGCAGAGCCAATGGCACCACGCAAGATTTCTAACCTGCTGGCGTTGGCAGTCCTGTCGCTGCTGAATGAGCGTCCCATGCATCCATACGAAGTGTCAGCGGTGATGCGCCAGCGGGAGCTTGCCACGGTCATCAAGTTGAACTACGGCACGCTGTATTCTGTGATTGAGGCGCTGCAGCGCCAGGGGCTGGTCGCGCCCGTCGGAACGCAGCGGGAGGGCCGCTATCCTGAGCGCACCGTCTACGCCACAACAGAAGCGGGGAAGGCCGAACTGATCGACTGGCTCCGCTCGCTGCTGCGCACGCCGGTCACGGAATATACCCACTTCGCGGCGGCGCTGGCGTTCCTGGGCAACCTCTCCCCGGCGGAGGCCGCGACACTGCTTGAAGAGCATTCACGGCACCTCCAAGAGCAGATAGACGGCGCGCGCTCCATGATCGAGCGGGCATCGCAGTTGGGAGTCGATCGCCTCTTCCTCGTTGAGGATGAGTATACCCATGTCATGTTGCAAGCCAGGTTCAACTTCATCCAGCAGCTCATTCAAGAAATCAACGATGGGACGCTGACAGAGCCGGCAGACGGCCAGCTCAAATGGAAGATTCACCATCCCGACCTCGCCCTCCTGCAGGCAGAGCCGGGAACAGATGGCGAATGATTTGTTTTTCTCTACGAGGAGTAGAGCGATAATGGATACAGGAGATCACCATGAATGAACAGAAGCGCAAAGCTTTGATTATTGGCTGCGGGATCGCCGGTCCCGCCGCAGCATTGTTTCTCAAACGAGCGGGCATCGACGCAGAGATCTATGAGGCCCGCACCACGCCCGAAGGCTACTCGCTTTCCCTCTCGAGCAATGGCGTCGATGTGCTCAGGCTGCTTGGGCTCGATGGCCTGGTCATGGCGCAAGGCTCCGCCGTTACCACCGGGATGATGTGGAACGGCAGGGGCAAGCGTCTGGGGCAGGTGCCATTAGCCGGAGCAGGAGAGAAGAGCGTCTTCATTAAGCGCGTCCCCCTGGGCGCGACCCTGGCCGAGGAAGCCGAGCGCCAGGGCATCAAAATTGAACGAGGCAAGAAGCTGGAGAGCCTTGAGAGGCCCGGCATAGGCGGCGTGGTCGCGACCTTCCACGACGGCACCACCGCCAGCGGGGATTTCCTCATCGGCTGCGATGGCGTCCACTCGCGCACGCGCCAGCTCATCGATCCGGCCTTCTCCGGTGTCACCTCTAGCAGCCTGATGAATACCGGCGGTTACACCGATGGCGTCAAGCTGTCTTCTCCGCCTGAGACCACCCACTTCGTCTTTGGCAAGCGCGCCTTTTTCGGCTATCATGTCAGCCCATCCGGCTACATCTACTGGTTTGCCAACTACGTGCAGCCGCAGGAGCCGGCGCGAGAAGCGGGCGAGAGGAGCGAGGGAAGCACCAGCGATGAGCGCAAGCAGCGCCTGCTGGAGGTGTTCCGGGAAGACCAGCCCTTCATCCGTGAGGTCATCGCGGCAGCCGAGGAGGTCTTCCCTGATTTCCCCTCCTACGCCCTGCCCAAACAGCCGGCAAGCTGGCATCGGGGATCGGTGGTGCTCATCGGAGATGCCGTCCACGCCATCTCGCCCAGCTCTGGACAGGGGGCATCGATGGCGCTGGAGGACGCGGCAGTGCTGGCGAAGTGCCTGCGCGACATCCCGACTATCGAGCAGGCGTTTGAAACCTTCGAGCATCTGCGCCGTGAGCGCACCGTGAAAATGTTCGATCTAGGCCAGCGCGGCGATTCAGGGAAGTTCGTCACCGGCCCCGTGCGCCAGTGGTTCCGTGACCTGATGACGCCCATCTTCCTCAAGCTCTTCGCCAACCCGAACGCCTCCGACTGGATCTACTCCTACAAGGTCGAGTGGGACACGCCCGTGGAGGGATACGCGCCGGCTACCGTTGAGTGGGAGAAGGTTGCCAGCTAATACAGGACACAATTTAACTGGACAACCGGTCGTAGGGACGAGAGGCGACAGAGTGAAGCGGTGGGGGCTTTGTGCCCAATACATTTGACGTAAGGACAAAAGGGGGAAAGAAAAGACAAAAAGCTCCACATCTGGCTGTAAATGTGATACTTCGATGCCGGAGTTTTTTCACAGATCACTGCCGCCTGGTAGCCCTCCATGTGCATGAATGAAGCTACCAGGCGGCAATTAATTATCACACCATTACGCCATCGAATTCTCATATTTACAATCTGCGGCGCATGACGGTTCAAATTCGGGATGAACTCTGTTTCCAGATGTTACTCCTCGTCCAAAAAGTGCTCATCCTCGTCCTTGCGGTCCTGATCAGCATCCACAATCGTCGGCGATGGTTGGGTTGTATCCTGCGGAGGCTGCTGGGACGAAGCAGGCGCGGGAACTGGCGGCTCCTGACGAATGTGGGTCACCTGGTAGGGCAAATTTGCCAGGTGACCCACGCTCGCATCCTCATAATAGGGCTTTGCCGTGAGCAGCATCGGCGGGAGCGCAGAGCGGAGCATGAGTACGTTGTACGGTTTCATGGTACGTAGTTCTTCAGGCGTGAATAATCGTCGTCGTGTCTGCCCTTCGGTATAGGAGACATCTTCCGCCCCGAAGAGACCTCCTCCTCGGCTGGTGCGCGTGAACGTTTTCACGGTGGTATCTCCGATGCGTTCAGAGTAGTAGCGACATTCCTGTAAGCCTGCACCAGGGAACAACAGATGTGTATTGGCATTCTCCTTGATCGTCGCAGCATCTTGCGGCCCATAGACGCTCTCCAATTGAGAGAAGCTCTGAATGACCATGATCAGCGCCACTCGCAAGTAGCGAGCCGTGGCAATGAAATGATCATAATTGGGGATGTAGCCGATATTGGCAAATTCATCCATATAACAGGCGATACCACGTGGGAGGCTTCCCGTCTGCTCAGCGCGCTGCTCCCATATACGAAACATTTGCATCGTAAACGTTGCCATCAGAGGGCGATAGACTTTCACTTCACTTCGCGGTATCGAAAGAAACAAGGCCGTTGGATCATCCACCATTCCGTTAAAATCAATCTCATTTATGGCCGTCACTGTTCTGACAGCCTCAATATCGAACAACTGGAACCGCACGCCGATATCACTCATGGTTGAGCCAACCAGGCGCTCATTTTTCCCCATATTATTGAGAAATTGCTGCATCTTTTCGCGTGCCGTTTGTGAGGGACTCTGCATGAGGATGCGTTTCAAATCCTCATAGGACTTGAGCACGACATAATCACGCACTCGTGCAAAAGGAGCAAGTGGCTCCGTCTTACGAATATGCAAAATGACTGCGCAAATGAAGTGTTGCGCGACAGTGGACCAGAAAGGATCGTTGCGACTCACGCCCGTATTGAAAATCCAGGTTTCAGCGAGCAAGGTGGCATCCATCGCATCCTTGACGTAGGCGAGAGGATTATAGCCATGACTGATGCTCGGATAGCTGGGAGCAAAGCGCCAGATTTGATGGTGCTTTGCCAGAGAGCCAGCAGCAATCCGATAGAGTTCATTTTTCAGATCGGGAATGAATAACGAGCGACTGCCAGGTTCGCGTAAGAGGTTGCCAATCATCTCTAAGGTACTTTTCCGGCTCCCCGTCGGACCCACCAGCAAGAGATGTTCTTCCTGGTCATGTTCATTGAGTCCGATCAATCGTCCACGAAACTTTCCGGTAATGAAGCGTGACTCGCGCCCTGGACGTTGAAGCTGACCATTGATGCGAGTCGTGTCAAGCATCCAGATGGCACCAACCGCTAACGCCACTGGCGCACGAAGCAAAGAGAGCGAGGCACGAAGCAACCAGGGAGTTCCATGTGATGCTCTGAAGCGTCGAGCTTCCCGCCAACTCGCTGGACGAGCTGACCCATAAGGAGAATAACGACGGAAACGATCATCGAGAGCAGCTAAGCCTATCATCGCAAGCATAGCCGCAAACACAATCCAGGTGTAAGGCTGCTCAATCACCTCCGTATGATCAGGAAGCAATCTCTGTCTGAGATGCTGCATCCAGAGAGGAACAGCAGTATGAAGGAAGTGCGGATAGAGCAGCGGAGAAACAAACACTACTGTCAGAAACAAAGCAACGACAACTGGCAGGAACACAAGCATTTTTGTCCATCGCATAGCGGTTATCTCCTCTTCTATGGGTAAGAACAAACATCGAAGACTACAGGCATACGATCAGTCCTTTCTCTTCTCCATTTTGGAAGCAGACAAAAAATATGATGGCAGGAGAGGCTCTCTCTGAGCTTCCTTCTTCCTCTCCCTACAAAAAGTGGAATACATAAATAGTACGAGGCAGTAGACGCCTTACCGCTCATGATCTGGCACATACTCACGTTCCTGGGGAAGTATCTCCTGGGGAACGGTATCACGTTCATCCAGTTCCCGAAGCTTCTCTTGCACCAGATGGTAATGTTCATACTCACTATGCTCACGGCCTGACTCTCGCATTGCCTTGAAATCCTCGCGTGTCAGGTGTACAGGCTCCTCACGTCCCGTCTCACGGTTGGTTCCAGTCCCACGTACCACCACATGCACATGCGGATCATCAGTATTGCGATGTTGAGCAGCATACCATTCCAGGTCTTGACCTCGCCGCTCTTCCAGATCGGCCATAATCTGCCGCGTCCAGTGTCGCAAATCGTCTACCGGCTCATCGGCAGCCGGAGAAAGAATCATCCGATGATAATAGATGTCTCCTGCTGGCGCTCCCTGCATCACCTGATCATGGGCCGCTCGTCGGTCTACATGATCATACTCTTTGTTAAACACGCGACGATCCTCTTTGCTTTCCAGCAGTGGATCGCGCTCGCGATACTGAATATATTTGAAATGGCTCCCGAGCGAGGAAGATGCCTTCTTCCGGCTCACTTGTGAAGCACGCACGTTCTTGCTTTTGACAATCATGATGCCTACCGATCTAGATCGAGACCCTGATCATGTTCTTGGGCAATGTCTGGTTCAAGCAGTCGTTCGTCAATGTCCATCGAGGGCAGATCGGGGATCGCATCACGGTCAAACAACTCTTGCGCGTAGTCGTGTCCGAGCGCTTCCAGGCGATCAAGTTCCTCCGGAGGAAACAGGGGCATCTCTAGCGAGTCGGGCTGTTCCACCAATTCCGAGAGCGGCGTGTCCAGGTCAAGCTCCTCGAGCCATTGATAAAAATCGGCTTGTTCCGGTGAATATTCTTGCTCGGCCATCACCATAACTCCTCTGTTGCAAGCTACTCATGACCCCTCTTCATCGTCAACTGGAAGATACTCAGCCGATGATTTCTTTGGGAGCAGTTCTTGCTGAGCCTTCTCCTTCGCATTGTCATATGCTCTCTGCGCAAAGTCACGACCATGATCTTTCGAGAGATGGGTAAAGGCGACTCTCCGGATAATATTGCCGTTGCGCACCGCCATCACCATCAAACCGGCCAGCCGATCAACCTGCTTCTTGAACCATTCACGTGCGGACTCTGCCTCATACTCACGATCTTCACGCAAATCATGGCGGAGTTGGGCATGTGCCTGTCGAAGCTCTGCGGCAATGAGCTCGCGCATCACCACCAACGAGTTCTGTTCCACGATCTCGCCATTGCGCACAGCCATATCGCGCTGAATCAGCTCCACAATAATTTTATTCATGCCACATTTCTCTTGCTCAGCTCGTTGCGCGACATAATTCCGTAATTCTTCAGGTACCCAGACATTGAGTTGCTTATCCGGCATACGAACAATCCTTATAAGAGAGAGGAACGCCCGTTCATACAGGTCACAGTATATCATACTGGTGTTAATAAGAGAAGAAGGGGCGTTGCAAGTGGATACACAATCAGTATGTACGACCGCTAGGAATACATAAAAACGCTAGATAATCGGGTCGCCTGTGCAGCGACCTGACAGGGTTCGTATGCAAGGATTATGTAATAGAGGGGGGCGAGGCTTATCTTACTTTACCCTCGCACGGGTAAAACCTGCGGGCGCAATTGGTATTGAGCTACGCTGTCAACGTGTCAAGATATACGTAAGTATATCTAACGCCTACTTGCTCATAGCCGTTACAGATAGCAGATGGATAATCTCTGCTATAGAGTTATGAGCTACGCTCTTCTTTCATGCTTCCGCCCTGGCTGTTTTTCTTCCCCTACTCTTGAATTGATGGACTCATCTACCTCAAAAAATGGCATGTTTCACCCATCGTTAACGAATTTTTTTGGCGCATTTTGAGCAGGAGGCAAAAGCCATGATTACATAAAATGTCTAGAAAGCCCTGCTGGCTCCGCTCTACCAGCGGCGCAGCCATCTAGACGGAATATGCATATAAAAGATGTGCCTGATGATGTAACAAATTATATATGTTATAGTGGGACTAGCGAGATGACGGGCGCTCATCTAGCAGGGAGGGCAGAACGATGAACGAACAAAAACGCAAAATTCCATCTATAGCTTCATTGTTTCCTGATCTGGCATGGAATCTTCTCACGTCAGAACAGCAACGACAACTCCTTGAGTATCTGGAGAAAGCATATAACCATGAAAGAAACAGAATAAAAAAGAAAGTGATAACTAGTAGTGAAAAAGAAGCAATAGGATAATGACAATAGAATAACGGGAGAGGATCATATCTCAGACTCTCTCCCGTTATTGTTGGAGCCTGTTAACATCCTCCTGGTTTCCCCTGAAGTTCTACCATCGCCTCTCACCCTAAAATCCTCATGAGGTCAGGCAAGAAGCGGGCTATATCTGCTAATTGTCTTTGGGGGAGAGGTGCGGCCACTACCAATGTAGCTCTCACGATTGACGCTCGCAAGAATGAGTCCTATATCTGGCTATGGAGAAGAGAGCCGCACATCTTTTTCTTGCCTCTCGTCATCACCTATTGATTGTGGATGGTGGAGTTGGCCCGTTTTTCTGGGTCAAGACCACGCTCGCATTTCTCTTAACCCTGTTCGTCCCAAATAATCTGATGTGCTGGAAGGTCGTGCAACGTGACAGGCGAGAAAAGCCTGGCATTAACCATGCGGAGCACCTGCCGTATGTCTCTTTCCTTCACAGGTTTCCCATTTCTCATGCTCAGTACGATATCCAGGGGCACCCCTGACTCGTTGGCGATTTCTTGCGGACTCAAGTAGAGACTGGAAAACAGTTCTAAAAAGGTCACTTCGCTGCTCCTCTGTTCCTGGGTGTGCTCGCTCCCCAACTCGCTTCTTTCCTCCGAAGCACGCGTATTGCGTTTCAATCATCCGTTTGGCTCACCCGCACTTTGCGTGATAAACTGTGCAATAAGACGGGTATCGAAATGGGTGACGAGCAGCGATGCCAGATAAACAAGGGAGGCCCCACAAATATACTAGAGCTTTCACGCAAAGTGCGGGTGAGCCGCGTTTTCCCCGCTCAGAAAAGAGCACGACATGTGTAAGACGACAAAGAAGTATTTGAGGACGAGTGTTGAGTCGAGCAACGCCGAGTCGCTGGCATCCCCCTCCGCGGAGCGCGGCAAAGCCTCTTTTCCTCTTCCGATGGAGTCTCAAGAGGCTTTCAAGGACCTCCTTCTCTCAGAAAATACTTCTTCTCTTCTCTCTTTCCTCTCTTGCTTAGCGAGGAAAATACCGAAAAAAATGTCGGGACCCCCTCTTGACAAAGAGGGGGAGTTTCGTTTAATATGTGTACATACACTTTTGGGAAAGAGGAGATGAATGGCCAGATCGGACTTTTTTGACGTACGGCAATGCGTGTGTGCGGCCCTGCGGCGCGCCGATCGCACGATCACCCAGATCTATGATGCGATCCTTGCTCC